>JBCCRV010000520.1:0-5671 GCA_039201085.1 Myxococcota bacterium
GCGATGATCGTGCAAGTCCTGGACTTCACAGGGCTTTCGCGAAGAGCGACGAATACACACTGTATTTTAGCGATGAGCGGAAGTGCTGTGATGTTCAGGAAATGTGCGAGGGCGCGTCGGATGGTGACTTTTCCGGGCTAGAGCTCGAGGTCGTAGAGCGCGCTGAACTTCTTGCGCAGGTAGTTCAGGAAGGGCTCCACGCGCAACGGTCCACCCGTAACGCGTTCGAGGAGCTCGTCGGGCGTGTAGCGACTTCCGTGCCTATAGATGGCGTCGGCCAAGAAGCGGCGCAGCTTGCTCGTGTCGCCCGCAGCGATGGCGCGCCAAAGCGCCGGCACCGATGACTCGGCGGCTTCCATGAACTGCGCCGCCATGACGTTGCCGAGGGCATAGCCCTGGAAGGCACCGCCGATCGGCATGCAGTACCAGTGCACATCCTGAAGCACGCCTTCGCTTGGCCGCTCGATGGTAAGATCGAGATCCTCCTTCATCCGCGCGTTCCACGCTTCCGGGAGCTCATCGACATCGAGCGTGCCTTCCAGCAAGGCCCGCTCGAGCTCGAAGCGAACCATGATGTGAAGGTTGTACGTGACCTCGTCGGCATGAACGCGAATCTTGGAGCGCTCAACGGCATTGATGGCCCGAATAAACTGGGTCAGCGGCACATCGCCGAGGGCGCGCCGAAAGGTGTCTTGAAGCGCTCCGTAGTGAGGGGTCCAGAAGGCTTCGCTCCGACCCACGATGTTCTCCCAGAGGCGCGACTGACTTTCGTGCACGGCGGTCGACGTGCCGTGGCCGAGAATCGTGCCTTCGTAGGCGGCATCGATGTGTTGTTCATAGAGCGCGTGGCCGGCCTCGTGAACGGTACCGAAGAGGGCGCCCATCGGGTCGTCCGTGACGCGCGTTGTGATGCGGATATCCCCGCCTCCAAGGCGAATCATGAACGGGTGCGCCGTCAGGTCCTGGCGGCCGCGCGAAAAGTCGTAGCCCACGGCCTCCGCCAAGCGACGGCTGAACTTCAGCTGAGCCTCCGCGGGGAAGGCGCGCTCCATGAAGGCGCGATCGGGCAGCGGCGCCGCCATCAGAACCTGCGCGATCGGACGAAGGCCCTCGCGCAGCTCCGAAAAGAGCGCCGTTACGCTGGCCGCCGTAAAGCCCGGGTCATGCTCGTCGATGAACGCGTCGAGGGGGTGGTCGACGTCGAAGAGTTCGGCGTAGCGACGTGAAAGCTCGAGGCTCGTCTTCAAGAGCGGCGCCACGGCGGCAAAGTCCTCGTCAGCCTTCGCTCGGGTCCACGTTCCGTACAGGCGCGTCGTCGTGTCCGTGATCTTCTCCTGCAGCTCGCTCGGCACGCGCGAAGCACGTTCCGACATGCGCCGGGCGCGACGAACGGTTGCACCACGCGCTGAGTCCTCATCTTCCAGCGCCTTCGATGCATCGAGGGCTTCACGCAGCGCTGCGGAGCTGCGACGGGCGTGCATGAGGCGGCTCAGAAGCGTCAGCTGCCGCCCGCGGGCGCCCTCGCCCTCCTCGGGCAGCATCGTAAGCTGATCCCACTCGAGCACGAAGGCGATGGACTGAAGGTCGTTGATCTCCCGAAGGAGTCCGTCGAGGGCTTCGAAGCTCATGGCGAGCACTTACCGCCGGACAGCCGCCACGTCCATCCATTCACGCGCGAGATGACGTAGGATGCGGGCCGTGCTTGAGATTTTCTCTACGGCGGACGCCTGGGTCGGGCTCCTGACGCTCACGCTTCTCGAGGTCATCCTCGGGATCGACAACATCGTCTTTATCGCCATTCTCACGGCAAAGCTTCCCGAGCATCAGCAGGCCAAGGCCTATCGGCTTGGCCTCTTCGGCGCGATGTTCATGCGCGTCGCCCTGCTCTTTGCGATCAGCTGGGTGATGGGTCTCGAGGACACGCTCTTTTCCGTGTTCGGAAAGGACTTTTCCGGCCGTTCGCTCATCCTGCTCGCCGGCGGACTCTTCCTTATCTACAAGGCCGTTCAGGAGATTTACGAGAAGGTCGAGGGCCACGAAGAAACGCAGATCAGCGGCTGGTTCAAGGGACTGACGGGCGTTGTCATTCAGATCATGATCATGGACATCATCTTCTCGCTCGACTCGGTCGTGACGGCCGTCGGGATGGTGGAAGACATCGAGGTGATGATCGCCGCCGTCGTCATCGCAATCTTGATCATGCTCATCTTCGCCAAGCCCATTGGCGACTTCGTGAACACGCACCCTTCGATGAAGATTCTCGCCCTGGCCTTTCTCCTTCTCATCGGCGTCATGCTCGTCTCCGAGGGTTTCGGCCAGCACATCGACAAGGGCTACATCTACTTCGCCATGGCCTTCGGCTTCGTGATCGAGCTGCTGAACATGCGCCTTCGTAAGAAGGCATCGACCATCGACATGATCTAAAATCCCCGTTGCCCCGGGCCGCGGCTTTCTGAATGATGGCGCCATGCGCCTCGCGGCACTTCTAGGACCGGACCTCCAGGCATTGCGCGCCGATCCCGATGCGATCGCCGCCGCCTTTGCCGAGTTCCATCCGGAAGACGTCGCCGAGCTCGTCGAAGACCTTCCCGACAGCGAACTCGCCTCCCTCCTCGAGGTCCTTCCGAGCGACGTTGGCGCCGATATCATCGAGCGCCTCGACGCCGACCGGCAGCAGATCGTGATGGACGCCCTCGGCGTGACTGCCGCCGCCGCGCTCCTGGGCGAAATGGACCCGGACGACCGTACGGACTTCGTCGGCGAGCTCGAGGAAGCGCAGCGAAATACACTGCTTACGGAGCTGGCGAAGACCGACGCGGACGCCGCCGAAGAGACGCACGAGCTGCTCGCCTTCGAGCCGGAAACGGCCGGCGGCTTGATGACGACCGAGTACGTCGGCCTTCCGCCGGGTACGAAAGCCTGGGAAGCGATCGAGGAGCTTCGACGCATCGCGCGCGAGGACGACGCCGAAACGATCTACGTCATCTACGTCATTGCCCAGGGCGACCGGCTGCTCGGCGTGGTGTCGCTACGCGATCTTATTCTGAGCGACCCCGGCCAAGCGCTCGAGGACATCATGACCGAGAACGTGGTCGCCATTCGGGCGGGCGACGACCAAGAAGAAGTGGCGCGGGTCTTCGCTCGCTACGACCTCACGGCGATCCCCGTCGTCGACGAGCGCTTCACGATGCTAGGCCTCGTCACCGTAGACGACGTCGTCGACGTCGTCATCGACGAAGCCACCGAAGACGCGCAGATGATGGGCGGCGTCGTGCCCCTCGAGGACTCGTACTTTCAGACGCGACTCTTTGAGATGATCTGGAAGCGCGGCGCGTGGCTCGTCGTGCTCTTTCTCGGCCAGTTGCTCACGGCCACGGTCATGGAGGCGAACCAATCGGCCCTCGACGCCGCGCGAAGCCTCGCGATCTTCATTCCGCTCATCATCAGCTCCGGCGGCAATGCGGGCAGCCAATCGTCGACGCTGATCATTCGCGCGATGGCCGTCGGCGAAGCCACCCCCCGCGACTGGCTTCGCGTGCTCGGCCGCGAGCTGGCCATCGGCCTTTCGCTCGGTCTGCTGCTCAGCCTTATGGGCTTTGGCCGTGCCTTTCTATCGGGCGGCGAGGTCGAAGCGCTTTCGCTCGCCTGGGTCGTCTCCGCCAGCATTCTCGCCGTGGTGACCTTGTCGACGATTATCGGCTCGCTCCTGCCGATGCTGATTCAGCGTCTCGGCCTCGACCCCGCCGTAAGCTCGACGCCCTTCATCGCGTCCGTTGTGGATGTGCTCGGCCTGCTCGTCTACTTCGGCCTGGCCACGTGGATCCTGAGCGCCGTCTGAGCAGAACGGCGCAATCAACGAATCCACGAATGGCGGAGCTCAGCCGGCGTCGGGCATCTCGCAGAAGGAGTTCGACCCCGCCGGACATTCGCCACAGGCGTTGAAGGCCACTTCCTCGCATGTGTCGCGTACGAAGCACGTCGGGGCGGCGGCGTCGCCGACGCCCGCGTCAGAAATCGGTCCAGCGTCGGGATCGCCGACGCCAGCATCAGCGGGAGGTGCTGGAAATTCGTCCACGCCGCGCTGAACCGCCCCGCAGGAGTCTTCGGGAACCGTTCCGGGCGGACACCCGCCATCGCAGGGGTCGCCCAACACCTGCGACCCACAGCAGCCACCGCCAAGGTCGACGCGACACCGCAGCGACCCAAGTGCACACATCGATTCAAAGACCGCACCCTCGGGACAGAAGCCGCAGGCGTTCGCACGGATGAGTTCTTCCCGACAGCAAACCCCGTCGACAGCGGCAAAACAGAACTCGGTTGCGGGCTGGAGTTCGAGGCACTCGGACGCCATGATCGAACCGGGTGGGCAGCCGCACGCATCCATCGGAACAGAGTCGCCGCAGCAGCCACCACCGATATCTTCGAAACACGAGGGCGGGTCCCCAAAAAAAGCATCGGGTGCTCCGGCATCAACCACCGGTCCCGCGTCCGTGCTCGGGCGACGACGGATGCGATCGTCACAGCCACACTCGGTGGGAAAGTCACCCGTGCATGAACTGGCCGGAATCGACCCCGCGGGGCAGGACTCGCAGCTCGTGTTGCTCACCCGTGCGCCGCAACATGCGTCGCCAACATCGACGCGACATTCGAGCGGCGTGCAGGTTGGGTCGCACCCAGCGCTGCGGCATTCGCCCGCTCCAACGGTTCCGGCGGGGCAGCTCTCCTCAACGGGACGCCGCTCGCTCACCGCGCCACAGCAACCGACCGAATCCACCTCCAGACAGTCACGAAGCACCGATTCGGACCCGCCGCTGTCAAAGCAAGCGACGCCTCCCATGGCTAGGACGAGAAACTGGAGTTTCAGCGGCAGGTTATCTCGCATCCGTTCGATCCTTTTCGCTAACACCCTACGCGGCACGCGATTTCTTCGTCTAGGGAGGACGAGCGTGCTGCCCGACGACTTTGGGATGAGCTCCAGCCTAGCCGTCGCCGGTCCGAGCGCCGAGGACCAAGCGTGCGCGCCACTCGACTTCACGGACCAGGGCGCGCTGGCATCATCCAGCGTCGGGCATTTCGCAGCGAAAGCTTGAGCCCTCGGGGCACTCGCCGCAGGCGTTGAAGGGAACGATCTCGCAGTCGCCGAGGCGGAAGCAAACGGGCGGCGGCGGTGGGTCTGCGCCGATGTCGGCGCGAGGACCGGCGTCGGAGGCACCCGCGTCGATGGGTACGGGACGAAACTCGTCGGCGCCGCTGAGCACGGCGTCGCAGAAATCGGCCATCACCGAGCCCAAGGGGCAGCCACCGCAGCTGTCGGGCGAGACGACTTCACCGCAGCAGCCGCCGCCGACGTCGATGCGGCATTCGATGAAGGGACGCGGTTCACCGCCCGCGTCGCCGCAGAGCGACTCACGTACGGTGCCCTCGGGGCAGATGCCGCAGGCGTTCGGCTCGACGAAGGCGCCGCAGCAGCCGCCCTCCGTGCCCACGCGGCACGACTCAACGATGCGGTCGCCGGCGCCGCCGAAGTCGCTGCACTCGTCGTCTATGAGCGTGCCCGCCGGGCAGCCGCAGGGACCCATCGCCACGGGTGCGCCGCAACATCCGCCGCCGAGGTCTTCAAAGCAGGTCGAAGGAGGCTCCGGCATGAGGCCCGCGTCGGCGATCGGTGCGC
>JBCCRV010000521.1:0-5668 GCA_039201085.1 Myxococcota bacterium
GCCGATCCAGAAGGCTTGCAGCCACTGCCCTGTTGGCATTGGCCGTGGTGAAGCGAACTTGCTGTCGCGGATCGCTGAAAGGACCGAACTTGTCCCCGCATCGGGGTGCACCGTGTGCGGGCAGGCGCGTTGGGGTCGGTGCAAGGGGGGTCATGTGCGCAGAACTTTTTCATTTTCGCGTGAGCTGATCGCGTTGGCAGGGCGCATCTGAAAGGGTGTGCGACGAATCACACGCGCCCGGACGATGAGCGCGCCGTGGCTCGTGGTCGTTCCACTCCTTGCGGCTTGCACCGGTGAGATCTCCGATGCACCCGCACCCCCGCCCTTGATGGACGCGCCTATCGAAGGCGAAGGTCCCGACGGCCTGCCAGAGCTGCGTCATTCACCGGGCGTTCGCCTGCTTTCTGCGGACGAGTACCGAAGCGTGGTGTTGGACCTTTTTGACGTGGTGGTGAACGATGCGCCGGGTCTTCAGGTCGTGGCGGGCCATGGCGCGATCACCCTCGCTCAAGCCGTTGGCTACGACGACGTCGAGGCGTACTACGAACTCGGCCTTGGCGTGGCGGAGCAGGTCGTCGACGGGCTCGACCTCGAGTGCGGTGCGCCGGAGACACAATGTGCCGAGCAATGGGTCGCGCCCGTTCTTCGAAGGGCGCTGCATCGCGAAGACGCGGACGTGGAGCGCTACCTGTCGATCCTTGCGGAGCCGGCAGCGGGTGATGACGTGAGCTCACGCCTTACAACGCTGATCGCGGCGTTGCTCTCGTCGCCCGACTTTCTCTACCGGCGTGAGCTCGGGCGCGGGCGGGTCGCACGGGGCGTCCGGGAGTTGGCGGACGTCGAAATCGCACAGCGCATGAGCTTTCTACTTTGGCAGACCGCGCCCGACGAGGCTCTGCTTGCCGCCGCTGCGGCGGGTGAGCTGCGTAGCGCAAGCGGCAGGCGCGTTCACTTCATGCGCATGTTTGCCGACCCGCGAACGCGGCGCGGCCTTCGAACCTTCGTCGCCGATTGGATGGCCCTAAACGAAGGCGGGATCGATTCGAAGGATCCGGAAGTCCTGGAGGGCGTGGCCGCGAATCTCTCGAGCGCGGCGGCTACGAGCTTCGACGCGACCGTTGATCGCGTACTTCTCGATGCGGAACGTTCGTTTCCGGCGCTTCTCGGTACGGACGTCTTTGTGGGTTCGCAGGAAGTCGGGGATGTGATTGGCACTCGAAGCGGTGCCGGCGAGCACATCGACCTGAACGTTGCTGAACGTCGCGGGATCCTTACGCACCCGCATGTGATCGCGGCCCACACGAAGGAGAGCGGCGCGTCACCGTTTCCGATCGGCAAGTTTGTGAACGAGCAGTTTCTCTGTGAGCTCATCGACCCGCCGCCGATGATTCCAGAAGTCGACGAAGAAGAGCTCGAAGGCGAGACCTTTCGCGAACGAATGGAATCGCGAACGGCGAGCCCTGCGTGCCAAGGTTGCCACGAGCGAATCGGACCGCCGGGCTTTGCGTTCCTGAACTTCGATCCGATCGGACGCTACCGAGCGGCGGATTCATCGGGCATTCCCTTTGACGCCTCCGGCTCGCTCCGGATTGGAAACGATCTTCTACCCTTTGCGAACGCGGGCGAGTTGGCCGCAGTCCTTGCGGACCATCCGGTCGTCGCGCGATGCACCGCTCGCCGCCTCTTCCGCTGGACCTTCGGCCACTTTGAGCACGAGGACGATGGGGGCTTCGTAAGCGAGCTCGAAGACGTGTCCGTCGGGCAGGCCGGCGCCGTGCAGGCCCTCCTCGAAGCGCTCGTCACGTCCGAGACCTTCAGCCAGGTAAGGATTGAACCATGAGTGTTTGGCGTCGCCGCTTCTTGCAAACGGCCGGCCTTTCCGCCGTCGCATGGCCTTTCCTGCGCTCCCGTACGCTTCGGGCGGACGGCGAGGGGCCTCGCCGCCTGATCGTCATCTTCACACCCAACGGACCGCAGCATGAGGTCGGTCCGACGGTCGAGGGCGGCTCCGAACGGGACTTCGAGCTGCATGATTGGTGGCGACCGCTCGACCGGCACAAGACGGACGGCCTTTTCTTTCGCGGCGTTCATCAGGCGGGCGTGCCCTTTGGCGAAAACGGCGAGTACGGCCATCGAAGCGGCACGCTCGGGGCACTTACGGCGCGCACGGACGAGCGCAGCGGAACGTCGACGGGTGAGTCCTTCGACCAGTTTGTTGGCCAGCGTCTTCAGCGCGCCGGTGTCGTGACTCCGAAGCGGCAGCTGCTGTGGGGACACTATGAGCGCGCCCGCGGTCCCTTCTTCGAAGCCGCCGGTCAACCCGTGGCGCCTATCGCGAGCCCGTATGCGGCGCTCGCGGATATCGCGCCGAGCCTTGGTATGGGCGAAGGCTCACCCGCGCTAAACGCCGGGCTGGAGCGCAAGCATTTTGTGCTCGACCACATTGCCGGTGACTGCGCCCGTCTTCGGAGTGAGCTCGACGGTGCGGGGCGCGAGATGCTGGAGTTTCACTGCAGCAACATCGAGTCCCTAGAAACCAGCGTCGCTGAGTCGATGCGCCCGCGCGCGGCGGAGTGTCGTGCGCCCACCGGTCCGCTTACGGACATGCCGATGGACACAAACTGGACGGGGCGCGAATCGCGGGACGACGCCTTTCGAGCCTTCACGGAGCTCGCGGCGCTCAGTCTCGTCTGCGACATCACGCGCGTTTTGAGCTTCTCCTTTGGGTCGGGTGCTTCACGCTTTTCGATTCCCGAAAGCTATGGCGTGCCCACGTCCGGCCGCGTCGATTCGGGGGACTCGGGCCCCCAGATGCACGCGTGGACCCACCAGGGCGGCGACGAAGCGAGGCGTGCCCTTCGCATCTTCTATCACTGGTTCGGTGAGCACGTGGCGTCGTTGATCGACAAGCTGAAGAGCACCACGGATGCCGATGGCCGCCCACTCCTTGAGAGCACCTTGGTCCTCTGGACGTCCGAGTTTGGCGCAGGCGGACCGCACAGCAACGCCAACGTTCCGGTCATGCTTTTCGGCAATGCCTGCGGCGCGTATGAAACGGGCCGTCAGTTTGTGGCCGAGGGCAACCGCGACGCCAAGGCACTCGTTCTGCATCAGCTGTTTGTATCGCTCGCCCGCCACATGGGCCTGAGCGACGTCGACCAGTTTGGTAACGCCGGAAGCGGCCCCCTCGACTGGCTGGCGGGGTAGACCGGCGAAGAACCTACTCGGCAGCGATTGCCGGCTCGTGGGACTCCGGCTCCGCTTCGGGCTCAAGCGGCAAAAGCTCCGTGTGCCGTCGGAAGTGCAGCGGCCGGCCGCGCCAGGTGACCCGCCGGCTAAACACCGCCTGAATCCAAAGGGGGAGAAGGAGCAGGTCCTTCGCGAGCGTCAACCAGACGAAGCGCGGCGCCATCGGCTGGCGCAGAGACGCGACGAGGCGGCGGTCGAGCAGCGTCTTGGCAACGCAGACGGCAAGGAACGCCATTCCTGCGTAGGCGTGAAAGCCGGACACGATGAGCCCAAGGAGGGCCAGGGCGATCGGGTTTGCAAGCAGGTCGACGAGGAAGCCAGGCACATGCAGCGTAGCGCGCATTTTGAGCCAACGTCCGTGTCGCTCCAGGAAGCGCTCGGCGCCGCAGTCGACGTTCACGTTGGACACCGTTGTCGCCGAGAGGCAGACCGTTCGCCCGGCGGCCTTGTAGCGTTCACCGAGCACGAAATCCTCGCACAGCACGTCCTTGACGCTGGCGAGCCCGCCAAAGCCTTCCTCGAGCTCGCTGCGGTAGAAGAGCATGGACTTTCCGCAGACGCAGACGATGTTTGCCTTCAGCGCCAAGCAAGTGGCGGGTCCGATATAGGCGCTGAGCTGCAGGTTTTCGAGGGCGGCGCCAAAGGTTTCTTCGCCGCGGCCCACGACCACGCTCGAGAGCATGGACGCGCTCGCGCCGCGCAGTTCGCCGACGATGTTCGTGAGGTAATCCGGTTCGACGCGCACGTTCGCGTCGGATTGGTGAATCAAGTCGTAGCGCGCGTGGGGAAGGGCGCCGGCCAGGTTGGCGACCTTCGGGTTTAGCCCAAAGCGCTCGTCGGTGATCACAAAGCGGACGGGGGCTTCGTATTGCGTAGCGAGTTCGCGCGCAAGGGCCAGGGCCGGGTCGTCGGGGTCCGCGCAGCAAAAGACAAGCTCGAAGGGCGCGCCGTAGTCCAGCTCGAAGAAGCTGCGAAGGTTCGCTTCGAGTCCGTCTTCAAGTCCCTTGAGGGGCTTGAGCAGGGAAACGGGAACAAGCGCGCCCCGTTCCGGCGCGTGCCCACGGTGCAGGTACGTCGCGACGAGCGATGCCGCAATGATGCCGAGCCCGATCAGGGCGCAGGCAAAGATAGCGATGGCGGCGGACGTCACGGCGCGGACTATGGGCACGAGACCTCGCCATGTGCAAACGGTCTGTTGAACGGGTGTTCAGAGGGTGGCGTTAGAGCCCAGCATCGGCGGCGCTTCGTAGTGCACCGTGCCGCAAAGCGGCGTGATTCGGGCGATCGTGCGCACCGCGATCCGTGCCAAAGCTGGCCTCGCGGTCAGCATCTCTAGCTAGGGACACGCCGCTTCGCATCGGCGGTGGCGGGCTTCGCACGCACGCACGCACGCACGCTCCAGTTCGACGCAGGCGCGCACGCACCCGTCCCACGCGGGGTCGCACACGCTGGCGCATGCGCTGCGAGTGCTGCCCCTTGGCGGACCGGGAAGCGGGGGATCTTCGGCGGGCGGAAGCTGGCGCACGGGAAAGTGGCGTCCGGGCGGCGCGCCCGGATCCTGGCGAAAGTCCGCGGAGGAGACGTCGCTTGCCTGGCTGTCTGCATCCGGTTCGGCGCTTGGCTCGGTCGACGCGTTTTCGTCCGCGGGAACGTCGTCGTCCGCAGTGTCGGCGCTGTCCGCGTCGTCCGGTGGCCGGGACGCGAGTTCCCACGAAGGGTCTTGGCGATCGGGCAGGGGCGCGAGTTCATCGCCGTAGGCCAGGGCAATGCGACGGTCCTGGGCGTAGCCGACGCGTTCGATGGGCTGGCCGGCGGCGTAGTACTTGAGCCACGCGGCCCAACACTCGCGGCGCTGGTCGACGCCCAGCTGCGAGTTCAGCTCGGCCGCACGACATTGCTCGTAGAAAACGCTGCTTTGGTGCAACATGCGCGGGCTGGCGCCGCAGCCCAAGAGGAGTAGGGCTAGGAGCAGCGTGCCTCGGGGCGCGGGGATCGACATGGCAAGCACTCGACGAAAGGCTAGTGGTTCAAAGAAGGCGAAGCCAGCTTCGTCTACGACGCGCAAGAATGCGCGCGGAACCAAGAAGTCAGCCACAACGACGACGACCAAGACTTCCGCTGCGAAGAAGTCGTCTACGAAGAAGTCTTCCACCAAGAAGACCAACAAAAGGCACACCGCTGCAAAAGAGCGCGGGGCGGTCAAGGGCACGAGAAAGTCCCCGTCGGCAAAAGCGTCGCGGCACAGCCGGAAAGCCGTGCCTTCCTTGGAGGAGCTTTTTCAAGGTCGCCTCGACCTGCGCCGTCTTGGATCGCTCTGGCTCGTTTGGAACGACCAGGGTCTGGTGGCCGTTCGCTGGAACGAAGGCGGTCCCAGGGCGGACGTGCAAGTCCGAAAGCGCCTGCCGACCGCGTACACGGC
>JBCCRV010000522.1:0-5661 GCA_039201085.1 Myxococcota bacterium
CGACGGGCATGGTCTGGTCCATGGAGAGGTCCACTCCGCCGTCCGCTCCTCCATCGCGAGTGCCCACGTCGGGAATGAACACGGGCGGCGGGTCGTCGCTCCCGCACCCGACCAAGAGTACGAATCCCAGCGTGCACACCGTCACTTGCTTCATGGGTGCATTCAAACGGCGGATCACGTCAGGGGTCAAGTCGCGCGGTATGCCTTCGGCTATCTTCCAGCAAGAAGTAACGCTTGGCGCTACGGCCCAGGGCCAGCGTTCCCGCGCCAGCGATGCTGCCTGCCACGACGCTTCCGGCACCGGGGACCAGCTTCACCACCTGACGCGCCACGGCGCGAAAGCCCACGCCCATGCCCCCGACGACGCCTGCGCTCGCGACCCACTCGGCCGCCGTGCGCCGATTCCACGTGCGCCCGGAGATGTGGCACACGGTGGAGACCATCAGCCCCTGCACGGGCGCGAGGAGCGCGATGTCCGAGAGCGGAACGGGCGCCAGCGCAACGGTGATCGCGAGCGTGGAGCACGACTGAACGACCGCATCGGCGACGCGGAGACGCGCAGCGGGGGCGTCGAGGGCGCGCGCCCCCTCGACGGCAGCCTCCTCAGGAAGGGCCGCGGCGACGGCCTCACGAAGCGCGAGGAGCCCTCGATCGCCCCCGTCTTGCGGGACCATTTCAGCAAAGCCCTCGCCCGAACGGCAGGCCACGAACACGGGCAGCGCGTTTTCTAGCGAGCTCTCCAAACGCTGGCGCATCAGCCCGAGGTTGGGGTGCTCGCCTCCCACCAGCACCACGAAGGGCTTCGGGTCACCCTCCTTGGCGGCAGCGGGCTCGTCCAGCGTCTCTCCGCTGGCCAGGTAGAGGACCACGTCCGCATCGGTAGCCAGACCCAGATGCCAAAGAAGCCTTCGGCCTTCGGTCCGAACCTCACGCCAGCCAGAAGGACCAGAAGTCGTCTCCACCTCTCGAGCCGCGAGCAGCGCGCAAGCCAGCGTCGCCGCGTCCCCGTCTGGGCCGACGATGGCCACTCGGGGCGCGCGCCGTTCGCCGACGAGCTTTCGCAGGCGCGCCGCTTCCTTCTTCAGCGCGCCCACAAAGGGAACCTTGTCGAGGAGGGCGGAAAGCTGCTTCCAACCGCTGTCTTCGTAGGGGTCGGAGCCGTAAAACGGGTCGACCTCAGCGAGCTCCGTCGAGGAACTGGCTTCTTCGGCGCCGCGCTCCGCAGACGGGGGCTCGCTCTCCGCGCCGTCCGGCTCTTGGTCTTCGGCCATGGGGCTCATGTTGGGTCCCACGAGGAGGACCGCAACACGGGCTCACGAAAAATAGGCCAAAAAACTAGTTTTTCTCGGTCTTCTTGCCGTCCGGATGGATCGGAAACTTCGGCGTCGTGCCGTTCTTGGCGAGGGCCTTCTTACGCTTCTTACCGAAGTTGGCCTTGCGGTTCTCGCGACGGGTGCGGGTCTTACTGGTGTCCGACATAGCCGCGGCGGCTTAGCAGCACGGGTTCGAACGATCAAGGCGCCTCCACTCAGCGTCGATTGAGTCGCTCCACGAACGCCCGCTCGTGGGCCAGTCCCTCTCCACCAGCTTCGATGGTCAGAGGCACAAGCTCGCTTTGCTCCGCGACCCTCAAGCCTGCACGCATGATCGACTCCGATAGAAGTTGGGCGAACTCCGCTTCGTCCCTCGGTCGCGCCATCCGGTCTCGTACGAGCGCGCCATGAACCACATCGGCAATGGCGGCGGGCACGTCCGGTCGCCAAGACGTCAACGAGGGGATCGGCATCTGTCGAACGTTTTCCATTGTGCGGAAAGCCGTATCGGCGCGGAAGAGCGAGCGACCTGAAAGCCACTCAAAGGCCATCACGCCCAGCGAAAATACGTTGGCTCGTGCATCGACCGCCTCAGCGAGGCAATGCTCCGGCGACGCCCACGCAAAATCGCTCGGAAAACTCTTGCTCGTTTCACCTTCGAGTAGCCAGTACCAGGTGGGCAGTCGCCAGTAGACGCGTCCCGCAAGGTCGACATGGAGTTCGTCGGGGCGAACGCAGCGACCCATCAGAGGTCGTGGAGCTCGATGCAGTTCCGTCATGCCGCGCGCAGCCTGCAAAAGCAGGGCAAGCGCCTGCGGCATCGTCGGAGCACGAGCACGCATGATCTGATGGAGACTCGCCCCGAGACGCAACGGGCGAACTAGGTACAGACCCCGCTTGTCCCGCCCGACCGACGCGGGCACGAGCACTTGCTCGCTCTGCATCGGACGCGTTTCCTCCGCTTCTTTCTGGAGCCGCAACTCTTCTTCCGGGTCGATTAGGGACCATCGAAACAGCTGAAGCTCACACGGCTCTCCATTCGCATGCGCGCGATAGGTCTCGGGCATGCCAAACCGGCTCGCCTCAATCTCAAAGGCACCGATGCGCCCATACCCGCGTGCGCGAAAGGCTTCGCGAGTTTCGTGGAAGTCACTCCCAGCCATCCAGGACTCAAGCTTCGTCGCGCCCCCCGGGTACGTGCGCAGCCAAAGCGCCTCCCCACGTGTCGGTTCGAGCTGAAGGCGCCAGCAGCGCCCCGAGTCTTCTAGCTCGTAGATGGTCCCTTCCCGACGGAAACCCACGTCCTGCAGGTGCTTTGACGCGCGCTTCAGATTTGTCGGGGACACTGGCATCTCACCCCAATCGATCGCCCGATCCTCGTCGTAGGCTGCCCGTAGCGCCTCTCCGACCGGTGCTGCGCCGAGCACCACGTCGCCCACGGCGGCAACGGTTCGCAGGCCTGCGATCGAACTCGTGAGCCACACCTCATCGGCGGCATGCATGTCCTCCATCGAGAGCCCCGAAACCCGCTCGGCATCGATGCCCAGAGCTGGGGCAAGCTCGAGCAATCGACCGGCGGTTATCCCCTCCAGGGCCCCCGCACCCACACAGAGCCGCGCCCGCCCGTCTTTGACCAACCATACGCTGCTTGTCGCGCCCTCCACGAGTCGCGAGCCCGCGACGACGATCGCGTCGTCGGCGCCAGACGCCTTAGCCAAGCGCAACGCATGCCGTGAAAAGGCGTAGCTCGTCGTCTTTGCACCGTGCAGCGCGGTGGCTTGTCCCTCGACAACCATGCACTTCGGTCGAGGCCTTGCCGGAGCGATCTCCGACACTTCCATCCACCTCATCGGTTTCCCATCACCATCGTCACAGATGGTGAGCCGAACGCGGTGGTCTTCCTTGGGCCGACCCACCGCCAGCAAATCGTCTAGGAGGGCAAAGCGATTGGGCGTGGGCAAACCGAGCCGCTCGCAGCTGCGTTCGAGGCGGGCAAAGTGGCGATGGCCAAGATAAGGACCAAAGGGACCGTAGCGAAACACCGCGAGAGCACCCTCCCCATTGCGCGCGGCCCCAGAGTTGGCGGGCACCTGAAGTGTTGCAAGCACCTCGCGTTGCCCACCCCGAACGACGATAAACCGCGACCGCACCGACCTACTTTAGTTCGGCGAGAAGTGCGCTGGCGGCTTCATGTTCGCCCGCTTCGCTGACGGCACGCTCGAGCATGCTGATCGCCTTGCGGGCGTCGCCTTCGCGGTGAGCGATGGCGCCAAGGTGGTAGTAGACGTCGGCCTTCGTGATGCCGGCGCTCGCGTCGAGCTTCTGAAGCAGCAGCGCTCGAAAGGTCTTCTGCGCACGGGCGTTGTCGCCCCGCTCAAACGTGAGCATGCCGAGGTCGCGGAGAATCGCGACGTTCGTGAGATCCACGCGGAATGCCGCGTCAAACTGCTCAAGGGCACCGTCGGCGTCGCCGAGTCCGAGCAAGGCCCGACCGAGGCGATGGTGGTACTGGGCCAACTCCTTGGAGCGACGGCCGCCGAAGCTCTCGATGATCTGACGCAGCACCGGAATCGCGTCCTGCTGACGGCCCGCGGCGATGTAGAGATCGCAGAGGGGAAGGAGCACGCTCCGGTCATCCGGCGTGAGCTGGGATGCGCGCTCGAGGTAGTTGGCGGCGCTCGAGGGGTCGTCGAGTCGCTCGACGTAGAGATCGGCAATCTGCTTCAGCAGCTCCGCCTGTGCAGCCGGGTCCTGCACTTCGGCGAGGTCCGCGTCGAGCAGCATGGCGACCTCCGCCCAGTTTTCGTTCGCTTCATGGTGCGAACGTAGAAGCGCTCGCGTCTCGCTGGAAGGATCGAGCTCATAGGCCGAACGAAGCGCCTCGAGGGCGCGCGCCGAATCCTGAAGGGCGTCCGTGCACACGCCCGCAAGGCGGCGGTGCGTGGCGGCGGCCTTCTCGCCCTCCTGCGCCTGCGCAAGCGCAAGCAGACCGTCGGCGAGGCTGGCCGCATCGTCGCGCGCTTCATGCATTTGCACGACGCGCTCGAGCACCGGCAGATACGTCGGCTCGGCGCCGAGGATCGCCCCGTAGACCTCAAGGGCCGCCGCAGGGTCGTTGCGATGGGTCGCGTGCATGTCGGCAATGCGCTCCAGAACGCCGCGCTGCGCGGACCAGTCGCCGGCTTCGTAGGCGCGCGACGCGCGACCTTCCAAGAGATCGATGAGCGCCTCCCAGTCTTCTTCCAGCGTCAGCAAACGTTCGAGTTCATCGAGTGCCTCCGCGTTGACGGGATCGATTTCAAGCACGCCGCGAAGCTGCTCGAGGGCGTCGTCGCGTCGGCCAAAGGCGCGCTCGGAAAGACGCGCGAGACGAACGCGCGCGGAAATGCGCTCGGCATCCGTCGTCGCAATGTCCAGACGGCGGTCGAGTAGCCCGCGCAGGTCGTCCCAACGCTCGGACGCTTCATAGAGCGGCTCGAGCTTCCCGATCGCTTCCAGGTCTTCAGGCTCCTCGTCGAGCACGCCTTCCCACGCGCGGGTGGCGGCGTCGTCGTGCTCGAGGCGTTCCTGGCACACCACGGCAAGCTGCCGGCGAAGACGCACGCGTTCGCTCGGATCCATGAGCAACTCGATGCGGCGCTCAAGGAGCACGCGCACTTCGGTCCATTCGTCGCCTTCTTCGCGCAGGCGGGTGAGCTCTTCGAGGGCGCCTTCGTCCGTCGGGTCGCTTTCACGCACCGCTTCGTAGGCCCGAATCGCCGCCGCCCGATCGCCCACCGCTGATTCGTAGAGCCGGGCCGCTTCGCGCAGTCGCTCTCGGCGATTGAACTCATCCGAGTCCGCCGCCGCAAAGCGCTCGAGCGCCGGCGCAAGCTCTTCCTGCCGGCCCTGCTCTCGCAGAAGTTCGACGAGCGACTCGTGAACCTCCAGCGCTTCGCCGTCGATGGCCAAGGCCGCACGCAGCTGCGTTTCCGCCGCCGCCGCGTCGCCAAGTTCGCGGTACCAGCGCGCTGCTCGGAGATGAAGGTCGCGGAGCACACGGCCATCGGCCCCGCCTTCCTCCGCGATCGATTCGACGAACCCGCGAAGCCGTTCGCGCTCGCCCTCGGACAGGCGCTCGAGCTCGTCCAGCATGGCGTCGTCCGTGGGATCGAGCTCCGCCGCCAGCCGCAGGGCGCCGAAGGCTTCGTCGCGTCGACCAAGCTCGTCTTCCCAAAGGCGCGCCGCGTCCTGAAGCATTTGAATGCGCTCACCTTCCGTGTCGGCAAGTTCGACGCGCCGCATGAAGAGACCGGCGACGCGCTCGAGGGCGCCCGTCTGACGGTACGCATCTTCCAGCACATCGAGC
>JBCCRV010000523.1:0-5659 GCA_039201085.1 Myxococcota bacterium
CCAAAACGCCGCCAAGCGCGCCGTGGCCATCGCGTTGCGAAACCGCTGGCGCCGCCAGCGCGTGGCCGGCGACCTGCGCGACGAAATCTCGCCCAAGAACATCATCATGATCGGCCCGACGGGGTGCGGAAAGACCGAGATCGCCCGGCGCCTTGCGAAGCTGGCGCGGGCGCCCTTCGTGAAGGTGGAAGCGAGCAAGTTCACGGAGGTTGGCTACGTGGGGCGCGACGTCGAATCGATGATTCGCGATCTCGTCGACGTCGCCGTGCAGCTGGTGCAGAAGGAAGCCGTGGAAGAGGTGTCGGCGCGTGCCGAGGGCCTTGCGGAAGATCGCCTCGTCGAGCTCCTCGCCGCGCAGGAAGCGCCGCCGGAGCCTACGCCGCCCTCGCAGGCGAAGAGTCAGACCTTTGGCCCCTTCGTGCTCGATCCGAAGGCGGTGCAGGCGGCCAACGCGATGATGGGGAAGGGCACGCCGCGCACCTTCGACGACGAGCTTCTTGCGGACGTGCGTACGCGCCTACGCAAGGGGGAGTTTGACGAGGCCCTTGTCGAAGTGGACGTGCCCGACGGAGGCAGCCCGTTTATGACCGTGTTCGGTCAGGGCGGCATGGAGGAGATGAACCTCCGCGACATGATGCAGCAGCTTCCGGGCTTCGGTGGTCGCACGAAGCGCCGCAAGCTCACCGTGCCCGAAGCACGCAAGGTCCTGAAAGACCAGGAAGCACAGAACTTGATCGACATGGACGGAGTTCAGCGACGCGCGGTCGAGCGAACCGAGCAGTCCGGCATCGTATTCCTCGACGAAATCGACAAGGTCGCCGGCCGCAACGCAAACGGCCCAGACGTGTCGCGTGAGGGCGTGCAGCGCGATCTGCTTCCGGTGGTGGAAGGCTCCACCGTGAACACAAAGTTCGGCCCGGTGAAGACGGACCACATTCTCTTCATTGCGGCCGGCGCCTTTCACGTCTCCGCCGTGGGCGATTTGATTCCGGAGCTACAGGGACGCTTTCCGATTCGCGTCGAGCTCGAGTCGCTCAAGAAGGAAGACTTCGTGCGCATCCTGAGCGAGCCGAAGAACGCGCTGACGCGCCAATACACGGCGCTGATGGAAACCGAAGGCGTCGAGCTGAGTTTCGACGCGTCGGGCATCGAAGCGATCGCGAGCTATGCGGCCCTCGCCAATCACCGCGCCGAAAATATCGGCGCCCGCCGCTTGCACACGGTGATGGAAGCGCTCCTTGAGGAGCTGAGCTTTACGGCCCCGTCGAAGAAGGGGTCGGCGGTCGTCGTCGACGGTGAGTACGTCAAGAAAACCCTCGAGCCGGTGATGGAGAACGACGCGCTCGCGAGGTACGTGCTGTGAGCGCGGCCGTATCGCCGCTGCAGAAGGCGTCGATTCTGCATGAGGCGCTGCCGTATATCCGTGCCTTTCACGGCGAGATCTTCGTGATCAAATACGGTGGCCACGCGATGGTAGACGCCGAACTACGGGCGAGTTTTGCGCGCGACGTGGTGCTGATGAAGTTCGTGGGCATCAACCCCGTCGTCGTTCACGGCGGCGGTCCGCAGATCGACGACATGCTGGCCGAGCTCGGCGATGTGAGCGAGCGTGTCGAAGGCCTGCGCATCACGAACGAGCGCACGATGAAGGTCGTCGAAATGGTGCTCGGCGCGCAGATCAATCAGGAGATCGTATCGCTTATCGGTACGCACGGCGGGCGCGCCGTGGGCCTCACGGGCCGAGACGACGGCTTTGTTCGCGCGCGGCGCATCACGAAGATGACGACGAAGTCCGGTCGCGAAGTCGATCCGGGCCGCGTCGGAGCCGTCGAATCGGTTCAACCGGATGTATGCCTTCGGCTCATCGAGGGTGGCTTTGTGCCCGTCATCGCGCCGGTAGCCGTCGATGCAGAGGGACGCTCGCTGAACGTCAACGCCGATACGGTCGCCGGCAAGGTCGCCGAAGCCTTGGGCGCGCGAAAGCTGGTGTTGATGACGGACATCGAAGGCGTGCGCGACGAAGGCGGCGACGTCGCGAGCTCCCTGCACGCAGTGGACATTCGCCGTCTCGAAGGGGCGGGCGTGATTCAGGGCGGCATGATTCCTAAAGTGAACTGCGCCCTCGAAGCACTGCGCGGCGGCGTGCGCAAGGCGCACATCATCGACGGCCGCAAGCGCCACGCGGTGCTGCTGGAGATCTTTACGGATCAGGGTGTCGGTACGGAAATCCTGGCGTAGTGCCCGTGCCCGTGCACGACCTTGCCTTTGCCTTTGCCTTTGCCTTTGCCTTTGCCTTTGCCTTTGCCTTTGCCTTTGCCTTTGCCTTTGCCTTTGCCTTTGCCTTTGCCTTTGCCTTTGCCTTTGCCTTTGCCTTTGCCTTTGCCCTCGCCCTTGCCCTGTAAACGTCGTTCCCCGGCCGCAGCCCGGCCGCCCGGAACAAAGCCCCCCCTTGCCCATTTGGCATAACTGCTAGGCCGCTCCTCTCATCGACGCGGCGCGGGCAGATCCGCAGGATGGCGCCATGGAGGCGAAGATGAAGACAGTGGCATTCCTTGGGTTGGGCGCGATGGGACGGCGCATGGCGCGCCGCGTGATCGATGCCGGGTACGACGTGCGCCTTTGGAGCCGTTCGGGCGTTCCGGACGGGCTTGAGGGAGGTCAGCAGGCTGGCTCAGCGCGAGAAGCCGCCGAAGGCGCCGACCTGGTGATATCGATCGTGCGCGACGACGACGCGTCCCGGGCCGTGTGGTCCGATCCAGACACGGGCGCGCTTCGCGCTTTGGCCAAGGACGCGGTCGCCGTTGAAAGCAGCACGCTCACGCCGGCGCGCGTTCTCGAGCTTCACGGGGAAGCCGCCGAACTCGGCGTGGCGCTGCTGGACGGGCCCGTCGTGGGACCGCGTCCCCAGGCGGAGGCCGGCGCGCTGGTCTTTTTGCTCGGCGGCTCGTCCGCGCCCCTGGAGCGCGTGCGGCCCGTACTCGAGTCGATGGGTTCAGCCGTTCGTCTGCTCGGTCCCGCCGGTTCGGGCGCCAAGGCAAAGCTGGTGGTCAATGCGCTGCTCGGCGTGCAGGTGGCCTTTCTTGCGGAGGCGCTCCCCATGGTCGAAAGAAGCGGTCTCGACGTTCGTCAGACCTTCGAGATGTTGACTTCGCTGCCCGTGACGAGTCCTGCGGCGAAACTTCTTGGCGGTTTCATGCTCGATGAGCGGTTTGCCCCGCTCTTTCCTATCGAACTCGTCGCCAAGGATTTTGCCTATGCGAAGGCCGCTGCGAAGGCGGCCGGTGCATCCGTTCCACTCATCGAGGCCGCGGCCGACGTCTTTGAGCGCGCCGATGCGGAGGGGCTCGGAGACCAAAACCTCACCGCCGCCATCAAGCTCTACGCATAAAACTGCGTCTCAGCGAAGAGTCGTAGTAGGCGTAGGAGCATGGCCACGCGTCACTTTCGTTCGCTCTTCGACGTCAGCCGCGAAGAGCTCGACCACCTACTCAAGAGCGCCGCTGCGCTCAAGGCCGCGAGGGGCGCTCACGATCGGCCGCTGGCGGGAAAGAGCGTCGCGGTGATCTTCGAGAAGGCGTCGACGCGTACGCGCTTGAGTTTCGACGTGGGCATTCACGAGCTTGGCGCGCACAGCGTCACGCTGATGGCAAAGGACACGCAGATGGGCCGGGGCGAACCGATCGAAGACACGGCGCGCATGCTCAGCGGATACGTGCACGGTGTCGTGATTCGCACCCATGGCCATGAGCGCCTCGAGCAGCTCTGCGGCGCCTCGCGTATTCCCGTCGTGAACGGACTGACGGACCGCTACCATCCCTGCCAGTTGCTCGCCGATCTGCAGACGTTGCGGGAAAGCTTCGACGCTTTCGCGGACCTGCAGGTCGCATGGATCGGTGACGGCAACAACATGGCCCACTCGTGGGCCGCCGCTGCGGCCCGCGCGGGCTTTACGCTTCGTCTGGCAAGCCCAAAGGGCTATGAGGTCGACCGCGGTGTGCTCGCCCAAGCGCGTGCCGAAGGCGCATCGGTCGTCGAATGCACCAGCGTCGAAGAGGCCGCCGAAGGCGCACACGTGGTGACCACGGACGTCTGGGCGAGCATGGGCCAGGAGGATGAAGTCAGCGCGCGAAAGGCTGCCTTTGCGGGATTCTGCGTGGATGAAGCGCTCATGGCGCGGGCGTCGAAGGACGCCGTGTTTCTTCATTGCCTTCCGGCCCATCGGGGCGAAGAGGTCAGCGTCGGCGTGCTCGAGGGACCCCAGTCCCGCGTGTGGGACGAGGCGGAAAACCGCCTGCATGCGCAAAAAGCCCTGCTCGCGTGGCTATTGGGCGAAGACGGCTAACCGGTCCTTACCCGCCATCGTTGCGTCGGCGACTTAGCCTGAACGCATGCCCGACGACGCCACCGCCGAACGCCTGGTAGGCGCGACCTGCGCGAATGGCGCCGTCGCCAACGCAAAGTCGCAGCCATGTAGGGGATGGTGGTATGGTACGGGACCCATGGGGGACGCGCCGAATACGCGGATTCCGCGATTGAAGGACGGGGTGGCGATCACTTCGCTGCCCATCGATCCGTTTGAGGGTTTCATGCTCTCGCGGATCGACGGTCGTCTCTCGGTGCAGGAAATTGCCGATTCGACGGGCGCCACGGTGGAGCAGGTCGGTGCGCTCATGGCGAAGCTCGAAGCGGCCGGTGCGGTGTCGTGGATCGACTGTCCCGAGCCCGTTGAGCCTCCGCCGGAGGCGAGCGAGCAGCCGCGGCGCAGCACCTTTCCGGACAGCGCGGGTCGTGTTCACACCCGGCCGCCGCCGCCCGGAACCAGTTTGGTGCTGTACGATCCCGCCGAGCTTGAGGAAGCCGGCATTGAGCTCGATGTGGAACGGCGTCGCGAAATTCTGGACCGCTTCTACCGTCTCGACGAACTCGACCACTACGCCCTCCTTGGCGTTTCACGCATCGCCGAGAAGAAGGTGATTCGGAACGCCTACTTTGCGCTCTCGAAGCAGTTCCATCCGGACACGCTCTTCGGCAAGGAGCTCGGTTCGTACAAGCACAAGATGGAGGCGGTCTTTGGCGCGCTGACGGAGGCGTACGAAACCCTGAGCCGCAAGAAGCGTCGCAAGGCGTACGACGAGTACATCGGACTTACGGACGCGACCCGGGCAGCGGAAGCGAAACTCGAAGAGGGTCGGAAGAGCGCTGAGCTGATCGAGACGGCGTCGATCCAGGGCGCCGAGAGCGCCGTGGTTTCGCCAACGCCCGCGACCCCACCGCCCGCTTCGCCGCCGCCGGCGCCCGCTTCGCCCGCCCCTTCGTCGGGCGCCGCAGCAACGGCAGCGGTGAGTTCGGCTGCGGCTGCGCCCGCCCCCGAAGTGGACCCGCGCCCTTCGAGGCCCGGGGTCGTTCCGCCACCGCCCGACGATGCCTCGGGCGTCAGCCCCTCGCCTCGGAAGAGCGACGAAGAGCGGCGCCGCCTCAAGCGCGAGCTCTACCGGCGGCGTTTGGCCACACGCACCGACCGTCGAATCAGCACCCAAGGCAAGCGCCCTTCGGGAACGCAGGCGCGGACGGCGGAGCCTTCCCCGTCACGCCAGGACCTGCTTCGCGGTTTGGCCGGCTCGCTGCGCTCGGCGGCTCGGCTCACGGGTGGCGTGGACCG
>JBCCRV010000524.1:0-5658 GCA_039201085.1 Myxococcota bacterium
CAAGGCCGACCTCGTGTCCGAATACGTGTGCCGACTCCTGCAACACATGGACGAAGGAGGCCACGCCTACTGCGTTCCGCGGGACGAGAGCGCCGACGTGGAACGTACGCCGCTTCTCGACTTCGGCGCTGGCTACGTCAAGCGCTCGCTGCACGCGCTTCCCCACCAGGGCACGAAGTTTCCCTGGCGCCTGCGCATGAACTACCTCGCGGACGTCGTCGCACTCCGCCTGGGTCGGTTGGAAGATGGTGCCATGAAGTTCGAGCGGCGCGCGAAAACGCAAAGCCCGTCGACGCGCCCGAGCGCGGCTCCGGCGCGCGTGCCCTTGCCCGGCCGGTAGGCGCGCGTCCCCTGCACTCTCAATCTCACTCGCGAGTCACGCTGACGGGCTCAGAAGACGTGGCCCGAGTCGCCGCCGCTTAGCTGGCCGGACCAGCGGAAGTCCGCTCTTCCTTGCACCTCGCTAATCAGCCCACGTCGTTCGAGCCTAGGGCGCCAGGGTGGATCCAGACCGCTATCGCCAAATCGTGGTCATTTTGGACGTGCAGTTGCCAACACTCCTCCGCCGGTGCGAACGCGGCTACTGAAGCACCGTTCGTCGCGCTTCGACGAGCTCGGTGCCGCTGCGCTGCGCTTCGACGATCTCCGAACCCATGAGCGCGAAGATGCGGTTGCGCCAGAATACGGGGCGGGCGTTTCCGTACCAGTCGACGCAGGATTGGGTGCACGGCACATCAACGTCGTTGGCCTTGATGGTTCCGGCGAGGGACGTTTCAAAACCGTCCATATGGAAGAAGGCGATGGCGGCGCGGCTTTGGCCGCGGGCGCCGCGCACGATCGGAACGCCAAAGGTGCCCGCCCCGGGGCCGCTGGGCAGGAAGAAGAAGCCGTGCGTTCGCGTTTCGCCACCGGTCGCGCCGACCAGGCGCCGGCGCTCATGGGCGCGCGGCGGTCCCTGCAGATCGACGCTGAGGTATTGAATGTCCTCGGCCGAGAGGGTCACGAGAACGCCGCCCTCGATCGGGTCGACGCGCGTGGTGGTTTCACCCTCGACGCGCCAGCTCTCGTTCGTGGCCGCGTCGTGAACGACGACGGCGTTGCCCGCGCCGTAAACGATGCGGCGACCGGACCAGCGTCCCACACCCGGCGTCCCGCTCGGTAGGCGCCGAACGTCGGAGCGGCGCAGGGGCGTTCCAAAGGAACGAAGGTTGAAGCGAAGGAGCGCGGCATCGCTCGGGTGAAAGTCCGCGTCTTCGTCCTCCTCGATTCCATCGCCGGACCAGCCGACCAATGCGTGCAGGTGTCCGTCGAACTCCGCGAGATGCATCATGGAAGCGAGCGATCCACGCGCCATCGCCACTTCGACGCGCTGCCGGCCATGCGGGAAGCGGTACAGCGCTGATACGGACTCCAGCTCCTGAAAACGTGCATCGTACGCCTCCCACGCGGCTTCGCTGGCGTCGTCCGAGGGCTCATGAATGAGCGTCGGCTCCTCCACCCAGAGGTAGGCCGCCGAGGGCGAGACGAAGAGCTGCGCGTAGCCGTCTTCGAGCACGCCCTGCGTCGTGCAGGGCACGGGCGTTCGCGAAAGGTCGCAGCGGGTGACGGCGTGAAGGGTGCGCGCGCGTCCTTGCGCGCGCTTGTAGATGCGCCTTGGCGACCACGTCGCTTGAAACCGGCCGCGCTCGTTACGAATCGCGGGAAGCGTGGCGTCCCAACGGTTCTGCGCGCGCATCGTCGCAATCTCGTCGGCTTCCATACCGTAGAACTCGTCCGGCTCGAAGCGCACCTCGTCGCGCAGCTGGTGCAGCGAATAGAGCATGAGGTTGTTGCCCAAAAGGCGCGTCGCGTAGTTCTCGCCGCTGTAGTAGTCGTCCGAGCGCAGGTAGATGGCATCGCCGCGGGAGATGACGCCTTCTTCGTTCACGTTGAAGAGGTGCATCAAGGTGGACATCTGGCCGTCGGGCCCGTCCACGAAGCCCACCACAACGGCGCGGCGCGTCGGCGCATGCACGAGCAGCTCGTCGATCCATCCGCCGGCTTCCTCGTCGGGCATGACGTTTGTGCGGCCCGTCACCTCGAGCGTGTCCGTGTCCACGGCGTAGAGCACGCCGCGCCGCAGAACGAGCACGTGCCGTCCCATCGCCTTGACGATATCGCCTTCGTCGATGCCGGCGATCTGCGTGGTCGTAACGCCCGTGTTCGACGCGCTTGAGCTCGGCGCGTTGGACGCGCTGCTCATCGCGGAAGGAGCTGGGCTGGCTTGCGTGGGGGCGATGGCACCGGTGGAGAGCGCGGCCATCGAACTCCCCGATCCCCGGTGCGCGCGCCGCCGGTCCCGGCGGCGTGCAAAGCGGCGCAGGTCGGCGCGACTTCGAAAGGCCCGAACGCGCGGTCGAACGTTTACCAGCGGCCGGTCATCGCTCACGTCGGGTACGGCTGCGAGCCCCGTGAAAGACGGCGCGGGCACGCTCTCCGGCTCACGAATATTCCACGGCTGATCGGCGACCTGTTCTCGGGCGTCGCGTTCGGATGCGGGCTGCGGATCCACATGAACGGTTGGAAGCACCACGACGTCTTCGTCGGAAACGGGGCCCGTCACGTCGTTCACGGCAGTCTGCCTCGATGGTGCGTTGGCTCCACACGCCGAAATGCCCCCCAAAAAGGCGAGCCCCACCACGACGCGCGTGAACGCCTGAAATCTTCCCATGGCCCCGAGACCGCGGCGCCGGCCGGATGCTTGGGCGGTTCGCGAAATTTCTTTTGGGCGGCAGTTCAGCACATGCGAATCCACGTCGCCGGGGAGCAATCTCAAGTTTGCATTCCTAGAAACGAATCAGGCCCGCTTCGGTGCTGCCCGTGTCCAACCGCGCGGCATCGCCGCCGCTTCCGCCAACTTGGCTTGCGACCACACCGACCGTTACGCCCACCACAACGACCGCCGCAGCAACGGCCCAAAACTGCCATGTGGTGACCACGGGACGCCGCGGCTCTTCGGGTAGGTCCGGGGCGAGCGAAGAAGCCGCCACCCGCTCCGGCGTAGGAGCCACAATCAGCGTGACGCCCTCCTCTTCTCCCTGCGTCACATCGAAGATGCGGGTCGTTAGCTCCTCACCGCCGCGCATAACCGTGACCACATGCGTGCCAGCGCGCACCCGTAGCGGACGGCCCACGTCCCGCCGGCGCACGCTTCGGCCGTCGAGCTGCAGGTCATACGTGCCCGGTTCGGCGCCTTGAACGTGAATGGTGAGGCGAGCGCCCGCCGCCTCGATGTGAAGACGCAGGTCAGCAGCAAAGCGGCGGATATCCTCCGGCGTATCCGTCGCCTCGAGCAAGCGGCCAACGGATTCATCGGCTTGCTGAAGCATGTTCAGCTCGAAGAGGCTGAAGGCGAGGTTGTAGCGAGCCGGCGCGGACTCGCGCACGCGAAGCACCCGACGAAAGTTCATCGCCGCCGCTTCGTGATCGCCGCCCCGAGCCTGAGCAACCCCTTCCGCGTACCAAGCCCGCGCTTCGCTCAGATCCGCTTCGCTCTGCGCACTGGCACTCGATGCAGCAAGAATCGAGCACGCGAATGCCAAGGCAAGCCGAGCCAGCAAACGGCGGTCACACCCATCCATCGGCACCCATCGTACCGCGCCCAGCATCGCCACCCAACCCCGTCCGGCCGAACGGCACGGAAGTGCCGGCACGCCCTCCGTCTGTTAGGTCGCTCGTATGGACCAGGAACTCTTCGCAGAGCGCTTCCGAAAAGCCAGCGAGCAAGCGCGCGACTTCGCTAGCAGGTACATCAAGTCATCCAACGCTCAAGACCCATCCAAGGCCGCTGAGCATTTCGTACACGCGAACGTGAAGAACGCACGTAGACGATCCTCAGTTCGGGCGCGGAACGCCCTACCCTTGGATCTCAACGAGCAACTCTCGGCGAACGACTTCCGCGGCGTAAAGAAAATCGCCCCCGACGATGTCGGAGGCGTTCAAAGAAGCGCGAGAGCGCGGCGTGCGCGCGCCGGCTCACTCTGGGTTGTAGGGAAGCGCAGACTTGTGGGCGACGATGCGAAGCTTGCCCGTCACGTCCTTGACGTAACCGAAGGTGTACTCGACCTTCACTTCGTTGCCGTCCAACGTGGTGAAGTAGTAGTTGCCCATCGCAATGGCCATCGTTCCGGTGTAGGTAAGGATGCCGGAGTTCTCCCAGCGGACCTTCGTGTAGGGGGCGAGGGCAAAGCCCTTGTCTTCTGGGTAGGTTTCGTTCCCGCTCACGAAGTAGGAGAGCGCGGCGTCGAAGGTCTCGCGGAACTGGTGCTCGGACGCCAACGTGGGCTTGAAGAGCACCATGCTGAGATCGTACCCGTAGAGGTTTTCGATGTGGTCTTTGGCCGCCTGAACGTAGTCTCCGTCTTCGATCTTCGCCTTGCCGATGGCGACGATGCCTGCCCCCCACTCGAGCTGAGCATCGATCACTTCCTGTTGGGTGATGGGCTCGGTCGAAAAGAGCTCTAGCTTGAGTTCACTCATTAAACGTCCTCCATAAAGGGGTTAGGGCGTTGGAAGCCCCCGGTGTCCAACGCTGCTCGTGGCGAGCAGCCACGGGGCATCTAGGCCCGGTCGGGGCTCTTGGCCATGGTCTTCCACCGGCAAACGGCGCCTAACGGCGGGCGCCGCCCAAAGACCTGCATTTTGGCACAAATGCCATCAAAGTCTGTCGGCCGAAATGCTCTTCCAAGAGCGCATCCACACGAAGCATGCGGGGAGTTCGGGTGGCCGCACCAACCGCTCCAGCTGGGTCAAGAGACGCGATCGGCGCCCTACACCTTCGCTTGAACCCGCCCCCGGGAAACGTTTGAACATCCCCAGTAGGTTCGGTACGCAAGCACTCTGTGCTGGGCTCGCGCAAAGAGGTGTTCCGCGTGCGGACGCGCCGACGAACGACGCTGCGGATGGGTTTGGCCGTTGCGGCGCTCCTAAGTGCGTGCGCCGGTTCCCCCGCCCAACCCGCCGCACCGACGTCGTCAGCGCCCAAGGTGAGCTATGCCATCACCTTCGACGCCAACCTGCTGCGCGCACGGGTCCGGGCGTGCTTCACCGGTTTTCGTCCGCGCGTCCTGCGGCGGGTGACTGCCGGCGCCGAGCGCCTGTGGGTGCCGGACCCGAGCTTTCCCCAGCAACTTGCGATGCGTCGAGCGCGCATTGAAATCCGACGGCCCTTGGCGACCGGCTGCGTCCACTATGGCGTCGACCTGGCACGCGACGCTGGCGACCAGCGCGCGCTTCTTCGCATGGGCCACGAGCTTCTCGTCTCGCCGGGCGTCCTTCTTTGGCGCCCCGCCGTGCTGCCCGAAGGACTCGAAACGCGCGTCAGCATAGACGCCACCGGGTACCACGTCTCGACCTCCTGGCCCGAGGGGCCGGTGGACGCTTCGCTCTATCGCTATGCGGGCAACATCGCGCTCACGCGGGCGGCGCCGGCTCGCTACGAGGAAGGCGGCCTGACGGTGGAAGTCGCGCGCTTCATAGGCGAGTTGGATGCGAGCGCCGCCGAGCTCGAGCGCTGGCTTCGCGTCGCCGTGCAGAGCGCGCAGACGATTGGCGGGCGTTTTCCAACCACCCGTCTGCACGTGGTCATCGTCCCGCTCGGAGCCGGCCGCTCCCCCGTGG
>JBCCRV010000525.1:0-5654 GCA_039201085.1 Myxococcota bacterium
ACCAGTCGCCCGCCCGCAAAGTCACGTCCCGGCGCGAGACCCCAGCTACGGCCGTCCACGACAAACGTCGCGCTCGACTGGGCGATGGGCGTCATGTCCAAGAAGAACTCAGGGCTAGCGGCTGAGCCAAGGCCGATCCTCGCCCAACGAAACAGCGGCGTCGCATTGATTTCGCCGATGGCCATCGGTTCGCTCGGAGCAAGCGCCTCGTCGAGCACGCGCGCGAAAGCAAAGCCGCCGACGGCTTGATAGAGCCCCCCACCCTGCTGGCCGCCGAGGGCGTCGGAAAAGAGCGTGCGTTCGGAGGCTTCAAAGGAGCCGGCAGGAAAGCGTACGATGCATTCATCACCATCGCTTAGACCGCCTAAGCGATTGGTGATCGAAGCCGAATCGGACGCGGCGTAGAGCGTACCGTCTGGCTCAACAAAAAGGTGGCTTACGGCGGCGCAATCGATGTCGACGACGCGCTCGATCGAATCGCTTGCCGGATCGATCACGAGTAGTCGGGACTGGGGGCCGATCGTGCCGGAGAACTGCACGTAGGTGACGGGAACGACGATCAAGCCCTCGCGAGTCACGGCGCGGTCAACGAGCGGAATGAACCCCGAAAGCTCGAGCGCCTCGAGGCTCACCGAGTCCTCGATGAGCAGCTCCTGCGGGTTCCAGAGAACCATGCGACGCGTGAGCGTATCGAGCACGTAGCCCCGCGTCGGCGACGGGAAGATCACATTCGCCGGGCGCGCGCGGGTTGCGCTCGTGCTGAATCGTTCAAAGGAGATTTCTCCCGAAGGCGTTGGCTGGCCCGCGGCGTCGATGGTCCAACGCGTGAGGATGGGCGCGTCTCCGCTCGTCGTGAAGAACTCGCCGGGGTTCGGCCCCGCAACGGCGACGCCCGCCCCCGGAATCTCGATGCTGTTCGTCACGTCCAGCTCAACGCTCCCGTCGATCGCGGAGACGAAGGCGAGAAAGGCCGTCTGCGGTGAGGCTGCAGTTACGACGGAGACGCCGAAGATCGGGGCGTCGCTGGTCGGTGCATCCAGCGCGGCGTCGGTCATCGCGTCGTCGTCACCGCAGCCAAGGAGTAAGAGAAGGCCAATCAAGGGTCGTTTCATCACGCGTCTCATAGAAGCACGGGGGCGGATACGTTAGGGCCTAAGTTCAAAGAGCTGACCGCGGCCCATAAACTCGAAGGCGGGCTCGGGCGCGTCTCCCCCCAACACCCAAAAGCGGTTCGCCGCGGCGGGAAAGGCCTCGGGAGTCGATACGAGCACGCGTCCGCCTAGTACGCTCGATATGCCCGAGCCGCTGGCGACCCAAGGCAGGCCCTCGACCAGGGCTGCGGTCCGATCGTTGAGGTCAAAGCGCCACCACCGCGAGCTCGCGGACTCGTAGTAGAGGCGAGGCTGCGCTTCCGCGCCGGCCGGTACCCTCCCCGGATGAAGCACGAACGCATAAGCGACTCCGTTGCCCTCGTAGACGAACCCCGTGCTGTCTCGCCCATCCGTCGCCGTGCGAACGTCGAAGCGCCAGCTTCGATCGAAATCCATGTCCCCCGGCAAGATGCGAAGCACGCAGCTACCCGCGAGCACGTCCGAACCAAAATCGGGTAGCCGAAAACCGCTGTCCGAGGCTACGTAGATGGTGCCGTCCTCCGCGAGCTCAAGACTCCCCGTTTGCTGGCAGCGTTCGTCTTCGATGCGCGCGACAAACGTGCCTCCTACGTCAAACACCAGTACGTGAAGGGCGTCGTCGACGTTCGGAAACGGCGCGTACGCCACCGGAACAAACACCAGCCCATCGCGAACCACGCCAAGGCCGGCCTGCGGCGCGCGGCCACCAACGAGGGTATCGTCCAGGGAGGGCCCTTCTTGAAGGGCCATGGCTTCCGTCGACCACTCCACCACGGCGTCGCCGAAGAGCCAGACGCGATCCTCCGATAAAAAGACATGGGCAAAGGGCGCCGACGAAAAGCCAAAGGCAGCGAGCGACACGCGGCCGCCAAACTCCCACGCGTCGTCGCGAAGGCTGAGCGCCTGAATGATGGGTGCGTCGCCGGCGCCGGTATAGAGCCGCCCCTCGGGCGAAACATACACCCGCGCGTTGCCCGAAAGCTCAAGGGCCTCTTCGTTTCGAAGCATCCCCATGCCGACGGCCGGAACGCGCTGAACGTAGCCCGTGCGTCCGTCGGGCGCGTCGACGAGCGAAAAGAAGAGAAGCCCTTCGATCGGTTCACCCCGACCGTTCGATGTCGGCGATGGCGAGCTGCCGCAACGTGAGGTCATGAGGGCGACGCATGCCGCGGCGATGAACGCGGTCCTACGAGGGTTCATCCTGCAGCCGCAGCGTTGCCGTCGACGGCGCTCCGACGACGTATGCGCCGGCAGCCGGCTCGTTGTCGACCGGGAGCATTCCCCACGGGACTTCCTCAAAGGGCACGATGCGGAAGTTGACGTCCACCGGGTCCTCCGCTTCCCCATCCGCAAAACCCGTCAGCGTGATGGTGGTAACGGACGCTTCGAGCAGTACGGTGAATCCGGAAAAGTCGAGGTCGCCGACGGGAGCATCGTTCCCCTCCGGATCGACACTAAGGTTGAAGAGGTCGAGCTGAGTCAAACTCCGCGGAACGTCGCCAAGTACGTAAACGCGAACGCCGCCCTCGGGAATCTCACCGGTGACCTCGAGCTCGAAGGTCACGCTCGACGCGGGCATTTCCGTCACCACCGCCGGATCAATTTGCAGTGCCACGCTCGGTCCCGACGGTGGTGCGTCCACCACCGGCGCATCCACCGCATCATCGGCCCCGCTCGGTGCGTCGGTCACATCTGCGTCGCCCATTTCAATGGCCTCGTCGGGCACGGTCCCGTCGGTCGCAGCGTCCAGGGGTGCCGCATCTAGCGATGCATTTCCATCGTCATCGCCGCAGGCGATGGCGACAAGACCGCCCAGCACGAACATCAGTCGTAGTAGGTTTCGCATTAGAGTGTCCTTGGAAAGAGTCGAGGAAGGCGCGCGCTGCCTAGCGCGAGCAGGAACGCAAAGAGCACGAAGAAGACGTCGACGACCAGCGCGTCGCCGGATGCCCATTCGCCCATCCTAAAGCGTCCGATAAAGGGAACGCTCGCGCTCGCAAGGGCGCCGAGCAAGAGCACGCTGCGCACACGCTTCAGCCATTGCCTACCGGCGCCGGCCAAGCCCGCAAGGGCGAGCGACACAAAGAACGCCCACGTCATCGCCGACCACACGTTCGGCCCCTGTGCGAACGCCCAAGCTGCGATCGCCGCGCCCGTAGCGAGCGGCAAGCCCGCTGCCGCACCCGTGAGCGTACGAGCGAGGCGCGCCAGACGAGGACTGCGAGACTCATTGCGCACCGCCCAAAGGCCGTAACCGCTCACGGCCAAAAGGGTGGTGAAGAGGCCCGCGAGCAGCCACAGGGCCTTTCCGAAGAGGCCCATGAAGTTGCCGAAGTGAAGCGCCGAAATCCAGCTGAGGATCGTCGATGCGCCCGAGGGTTGGCTGCCCAAAATGGGAAGCTCGCGAAGGAACTCGCCCGTTTGGCCATCGTAGGCAAGCCGTCGACTGTCCACGGAAGATTCATGGTCGATGTAATCGATGACCACATGCCGGTGGTCCGTGGACCAGTTTTCCAGGCGCAGCCGCTCCAGGCTTCGGCCTTCGCCCGCCCGCGCCTTTGCCGCCATCACGAGCGCGCCAAAGCTTGCTTCGCCCTCGGCCGCCTGCACCTCAAAGTCGCCGCGAAGCACTTCCTGCACGCGCTCCTGATCGCCCTCGAAGGCCACCATGATCATGACGGGAATCAGCAGGGCGCCGGCGAAGCTGAAAAAGGCGCCGGTCAGTGAAAGGACAAAGGCAAAGGGCGCACTCCAAACGCCGATGAGCACGTGAATATCGCCGACGCGCTGACGGAGGCTGCGTCGCGGCCGGCGAACCCAGTGGCGACGACGGGGCCAGGCGACGACCAGGCCGCTGCCGAGCAACACCAGCAGCGCAAGGGCCGCAAGGCCCGTGACCCAAAGGCCCAGGTTGCCGTCCAACAGAAGTCGAATGTGCATCTGCACGAGAAAGCGCTCGAGACTCTGCCGGGGCTGCAGCGCCTTCATTCGCTCGACGAAGGTGCCCTCCTGCACGGACCGAACCGCGCCCGCGGCGGGATCGACCATCACGAAGCGTCGATCGTCCGTGTCCGGCAGCGAAAAGGTCACTTGAAGGTGCTCGGCGGGAGCGGTGGCGACGAAAATCGCGGCTCCCTCGTCGCGCTCCGGCGCCTCCGCAAGGGCTAGCGCCAGGGCCTGATCGAGGCCTTCTGCGGAGAAGCCGTCGATCGAGCGCGCCGGCTGGTCGCGCAACACCCACGCGTCGAGCTCGTGCTGAAGTACGGACAGCGAGCCCGTATAGAATACGAGTACGCCCACGAACGCTACGACCGTTCCGACGGAGCGGTGAAACAGGTAGAGCGCGCCGCGGCCGGTCTTCTCGCTCATCCGAGCACCTGAAGCACCACGGGCACGAGCGCCAAAAGCGTCACCGAAAGGGTCAGGGTCCATGCGCGTTTGCGCGCGGCGGCCTGCACCAACCACAGTCCGATGCCGGCCCAGAGCACGGGAAAGCTCACCGTCGCCACCACCACGTGATCGAGCTGAGCTGCCCCCTTCGGCAGCACCAGTGTTAGCGCCGCCGAGAGCACCAGCGCCGATACGAAGGCCGCAAGCAAGCAGCCAAGCTCACGTCGCCAACGTCGCATCACGATTCGTCCGCCTCGAAGCTTCCCGTCACCTTCAAAAAGAACGCCCTGCCAGGCCGCTGCACCCCGAAGAAGTCAAAGGCACGGGCGTCGCCGAGGTTTTGCACTTCGAAGTTGACGGAAAGGGAAAGCGGCGACCGAATTCGGTATCCGATGAAGGCGCCGGCCACTAGCTGGGCGTCCACCGTTTGCTTGAAGGCGCGTAGGCCCTGACTCTCCCACCCGCGAAAGAACCCGTGTACGTAGCGCAGGTCGCCGCCGATTCGAAGGCGGTCGTCAGTGATCAAGTCGGACACGCCGAACTCCGCGCGCGCGTTGAAAAACGCGTACGGACGGTTTGGGATCCGGTCGCCTTCGAAGGCGCCGAAGGTCCCCTGGCCGGACGTGTTGCGAACGTCCTGGTAGGTGCCGTTCACGTCCACGGACACCCAATCACCCGGCGACGTCCACCCGAGCGACGCTTCGGCGCCCAGGCTGCGAGCGCCAAAGACGTTTTGATACGTGAAGAAGGTGTCGTTCCCGAGCAGCACAACAAGGTCGCGCGCGCGCCGCGCAAAGAGGTTGATATCGCTACGCCAGGCGCCGCTGGACCGCCCGCGCAGGTCGAGCTGAAAGCCCAGGTTCGCGTTGTGGCTTCGCTCGGGTACGAGCTCAAGATTCGCAGCGATGAGCCGGCCGTCGCCGAACACTTCCTGGGTGGTGGGCAAGCGCGTCGCGTATTCGTACGACGTCTTGATCCACGCCGATTCGCCGAGGAAGACCCGGACCGCCGCGCCGGCGCCTCCCGTATGCGAACGCTCGTCGAGTTCACGAAACACGCCGCCGGGGAGCGCTTGCTCGGCGTCGGCGCGGTACGCGTAGTACTTTACAAAGCCGACCGCATCCAGCACTTCGG
>JBCCRV010000526.1:0-5634 GCA_039201085.1 Myxococcota bacterium
CTGCTCGCCGAGGTCGTCGGCCAAAAAGGTGCCCATCGATTTCCCGCCGCTGAACGAACCGCTCACGTTTGAATAGTCCGTGGCGATGTGCGTGTTGTGAGCCCAGAGCACGGTCTTGGCTTCCGCCGCTCGAATTCGCCAGAGCGTCTGAAACACCTGCGCCATGCCGCGGTCGCGCGCTTCGAAAGCCGCGGGAAAGTCGTTCGGCCCAAAGGGATTGTTTGGACCTGGAAAGGCGGCGTCCTGCCAGCTGCGAAGGCCAACGAGGTGTACGACGCCCATGTCGTAGGCGTTCACACCGATGTCCCCTACCAAGCGGCTTCGTTCCGCCTCGAGAAACGCGCCGATCGCGTCCAGTCCGGCGATGCACGCCTCATGGGCACCCGTAGGCACCTGGCGTCGAATCGGCGAAGCGAAGTATTCGGCGGCGTCCGCTGCAAAGGCGCCGTCGCAGCTTTCCGTGCCGGCGATGAGCGTTTCGGCGTCCGAGCCTGCGTGCTCCTGAAGGAATGCGCGTAGCGCAGGCCCGTCGTCCCATGGCTGTTGCACATCGAAGCCAAAGAATACGAGCGGGTCGTCCGGGTGCTCTTGGTTCCAGGTGCACATGTACTGGGCGATGTCGCGAAGGGACGCGCTGGCCCAGACGCCGAAGAGCCCTTCGCGAACGATGTCTTCCGGATCGCCTTCGCAGGTGCGCACGTATTCGCTCACTTGGTCCGCCTGCGGCCAGGGGTTTTCGATGGCGAAGCCGCGGTAGCCCGCCGTTTCCACGAGAAATCGAAAGATGCGTTCCTTCATCCGGTAGTAGCCACCGGACGTGTGAATGCTTTCGCCCAGGGCGACGACGTCTGCGTCTCCCACCGTGGCGAGCAGTGGGGCGAGATCGCCCGTGGGCAGGTCTGCGGAGAAGCCCGCGAGTGAATGCAGCCCGCGCGGGAGGCCGGCGTCGGCGTCGTTTGCTGTGCCATCCATGCGGGTCGCGTCGGTCGCGTCGCTTCCGGCATCAAGGGCGGTGTCGGACGGCGGTGGCGAGCCGTCGGAAGGCGGTGGTGCCGCGTCGGCGGGTGGCGCCCCGTCCACGCCGACGGAGACGCTGCCCCCTCGGCAGGCAGGCAGGCAGGCAAGCAGAAGGGAAAGGCTAAGGAGCGGGCGGATTCGCAGCATCGAGATCTCCAGGTCTTGGAGATCGATGCCGTCCGCGCCGAATGTGACGAAAAAAGTTCAGTGGCCGTACTGGCTAGCCGTGCGCTCTGGCCGTGCGCTCTGGCCGTGCGCTCTAACCGTCCTGCGCCTCGCCGGCGTCGCGGTACACCCGGACCCAGTCGATGACCATGCCAGCGGGGTAGGCGGCTTCGTCGATGTTGCCGTTGCCGTCCCAGCCGCCCATCTGCAGCGAAACGATGACATAGCTGGTGATGTCGCTGACCCGCGCGTCTTCGAAGCGCCCCGTCATGACGCCGTCGACGTACCACTCCACCACGCCGGGCGCCCAGCGCATGCCGTAGACGTGGAAGCCGTCGTCCGTGGCGTCGAGGTCGACATCGTGCACGCCGAAGACCTGGTGCTCGTCGCCGTAACCGTCCCAGTGGAGGGCGTGGCTCGTCCAGTGACTTCCGTGCACGCCGAGCGACTCCATGATGTCGAACTCCATGCCGCCGTTGTGGGTACTGGCCGTGTTGCCCCACGAGTCCATCACGGAAAGGGTGGTGGAGTCTCCCTGACGTTCGTCGGCTCGACGGCCCTCGCCGAGCGTGGCGTCGGCCACCGGCTCGAGGGCGTCGATGCCCACGAAGAGCACGGGCCGCAGCGAGCGGTCCTGGCTTTCGCGGCTGTGAAAGTCGACGCCGGCGGAGCGCATGAAGCGGTCGGCGAGCAGGACCGACATCGTTCCGTCGCCGCCGGCTTCTTGGCGGACGAGATCGCTCACGTCGATCTCCAAGGTGTCGCCCGCTTCGAGCTGAGGGTCGAAGCGGTTTTCAATCCAACGGGGGTCCATCGTGGGTGCGCGTTCGCCCGTCACCTCCGACTCGATCCAGTCGTCGTCGAGGACCGGGAAGACGCCGATGTTCTGGCTGGCTTCACCGTAGCGACGGGCGACCGTAAGGCGCAGAACGGCTCGCTCGTCTTCGCCGAGTTCGATGCCCTCCAGATCAAACTTGAGGAGGGCGCTTCCGTTGGCCGACACGTTCCCGTAGCGGCCCCGGTCGGGCATGAGCCAGAACGCAGGCCACAGGCCGCGGGCGTCGTCGTAGCGAATGCGCGCCTCAAAGTACCCGTAGCGCTGGCGAAAGCGTCGAAAGGTGGAAACCTCGCCGGAGGCGTAGGCGAAGTCACGGCCCGCAAAGTGATTGTCGCGGCGCTCGGCGTGGATCGCGAGGCAGCCGCAGCGGCTTTCGATGTTTGCCGGATCGTTCGACGCGGCGCCGTTGATGCCGGCCCAATGCTGACCGACCACCCATCGCGCGTCGTCGAGGGTGCCGCTGCGAAAGTCATCGCTGAAGGCCAGCTCGTAGTCGCCTTCGACGGGCGGGTCCGACGGAACGTTGTCGTAGCGGCAGCCATCGAAGACGGCGGGACACTCTTGCGGCTCCGGTGGAAACACGCCGGGTTCCTCAAAGGGATCGTCGGCCTTGCCGCCTGGGGACCCGTCCACGCCGCCTGGCGGGTCGTTTGGCGCCGCCACGTCGGCGGCGCAGGCGGCGAAGAGCAGGGAAAGGACGAGAACTCGAAGGGCGCGGGTCACCGTTCAAAGCTACATGTGCACACCTTTCCCCACCAGCGGTTGGGCCGTGCGCACGTTCGCGTTCGGTGCGTGCATTCTACGCTGGCATAGCAGTCTGAAGTCGGCTTCGACGTCGCTTCAGAGCGCGGTCACGCGCATTCGCGGTAACGGTCTGAAGGGCCGTCACCGCCGCTCGCTCGCCTCATTCGTTTTCGTCGTCTTCGATCATGGACTGAAGAACGTCAGCAGCGAGTGTCCGCACTTCTTCGCTCTCCGCTTCGCCAGCGATGCGCGCAAGGATTCGCCGGCTGCGTCCCATCCAGCTCCATTCGAGCTCGTGCACGAGCAACGTCTGCAGTGCTTCACCGCGGGGTCGAACGTGGTTCCAGGTCTCTTCGCCGACAACGGCGAGCAGCGATTGCACGCTCGTCCGCTGTACATCTGGCGAACGATCGCTCAGCCGATCGATGAGTGCATCCAGGGCCTCGGTTTTCGAGAAGTAGCCGAGAAAGCCCGTCACCATGGCGCGCACTCGTTCGTCGTGGTGGCGGCTGAGCGAAAGCAGGCGTTTGGCGGGCAGGCGTTTTCCGACGCGCTCGAGGGGAAGCTCAAGGGCGCGTAGCTCCCGTCGAACGTCCTCCGCATCGCCGCTTCCGGAATGAACGCGCTGAAGCGTGCGGTTGTAGATGGCGCGGCAGCGGCGCATCAAATCGGGGCTACCCTTCAGCAGGCATGCCGGACACACGCACGCACTTCGGTGCTTGGGGTTTGGCGATTCTTCCCACCCGACGTCTTGCCGAACGGCGCGCACGTGAACGATCGCCTTGGCGGAAACGGCCCGCATCACCACGATTTCGTTTCCCCACGGATCGCAGGCGAGCGACGCTACGGCCTGCGTGGCCGGAAGCCGCTGTTTGGGCTGCGAGTAGGGGCCGACGAGCACAGGTTCGTCGTCGGGCACGCGAAAGGTCACGGCGACGAGCCGAGTCCGCCGCCAGCGACGCAGCTCGCGGACCCATTGGTACGTCGTCGAAAAATCCTGGAGGAACGGCAGCGCAAAGACCGCTTCGCGTACGTCGTGTGCGTCCGGTCCGTGGCCGAAGCGATAGGGGTCGCCGCGCAAACCGGACCGCTCGATGCGCTTTCGCAACGGTTCGGGGGCAAGGTGAAGCAGGCGTGGCATGGCTCGGCGTCAAAGCTTGGCGCCGGAGCGATCGGCGCGTGGTTTCGATGTCATTTAGCGGATCGGGGACTCGCCGTTCACTTTTCGAACAAACCGCCTCTAAGCCCGAAAGGCGGGATGGACGGCGAGAGGTGAAAGGGACGATACACCGAAGTGCCTGGAGGCTAACCGTCGCAGCGGCCCCGATGGTTCCCGTCAGACCAGCGCGGACCATCGCGCGCATGATCCGGTGGCGAAACTGTCGGATGGCGCAGACGACCTGCGCCACGCTTGTTGATGCGGCGCCAGGCGCGCTCTCGTACCCTTTGAACATGTCCGTTCCTCGTTGCGTTGCCTTCGCGTTCATGTTCGCCCTGAGCGTAGCGTCGGCTTCAGCACAGGTGCCCGCGTTTCCCGGCGCAAGCGGACCGGCGGCGGTAACGGCTGGCGGTCGGGGCGGACGCATCATGGCGGTGACGACACTCGCTGATTCGGGCCCTGGTTCACTTCGGGAGGCGATCGAGGCGAGCGGGCCGCGAATCGTAGTCTTTCGCGTGGCGGGCATCATCGACCTTGCGTCGCGCCTGCTGGTGCGCAACGGCGACATCACGATTGCGGGCCAATCGGCGCCGGGCGGAGGCATCACCCTTCGGGGCACGAGCCGCTTCGATGTGCTCGATATTCGCGCCAAGGACGTGGTCATTCGCTACCTTCGGCTGCGCGCCGTTCGCGGCGAGCCCGACAGCACCGATCAGATCTACATTGGGTCGGGCGCGGAGCGCGTGGTGCTAGACCACCTTTCGTTGAGCTGGGCGAACGACGAGCTCTACAGCATCTGGCCCACGGGCGACGAAACGGTGCGGGACGTGACGCTTTCCTGGTCGATCCTAGCGGAGACTTTGGAGGGGCACGCCACAGCGGCCCTTTGCGGCAGCAACAACGACTCCACGTCGATTCGCGGCGTCGTGTTCGAACACAACCTCTTCGCCCACAACACCCATCGCAATCCACTCGTCAAAGTCGGCCAGGCCTTCGTCGTGAACAACCTCGTCTACGACTACAGTCTTTGGGGCGTTGGCCTAGGCGGCGGCATCGAAGCGGACCTCATCGGAAATGTCTTCATCGCCGGACCAAACACGGACCGCCGAGCCGACAACATCATGCTGCATCGCATCAATCCAGGCGGCGTTCCGGCGATCGGTCCCGCCGGTGAACCCTCCCTCTTTGTGGTCGACAACGTTGGACCGGGTTGCACGGCGGGCGACCAGTGGGCCTGCGTGCAGCAGAGCAACCCCTGGGACTCGCTCGGGCACTCGCCCGTTGACGACGCCCAGCGCGAAGCGCCGATGGATCCGGGTTTTGACTTCGCCATCGATCCGTCGGAGGTGCTGGAAGCGCGCATCGCGACGGGCGTGGGCGCCAATGCTCGCATCGACGAAGGCGGCGCGTGGGTTCCCGCCCGCGACGCCGCGGACCAGCGCGTCCTCGAGGAAGTCGCTGAGCGAGGCGGCGACTTCGTGAACGATCCCAACGACGTCGGCGGTTTTCCCACCATCGATCCAGGCGCCGCCTACGCCGATGAAGACGGCGACGGCATGGCGGACCGCTGGGAGCAAATGCACGGCTTCGATGCGTCCGACGCCAGCGACGGCCCCGCCGACGCCGACGAAGACGGCTACACGAACGTGGAGGAGTTTCTGAACGGCACCCCGCCGCGAGGTGAAGCCGTCGAGCCAGACGCCGGCGCCAC
>JBCCRV010000527.1:0-5613 GCA_039201085.1 Myxococcota bacterium
GCCTCCAGGGCATGATCAACTTGGTGCTCGAAGGGTGCGATTTCGCGACCGTCGAGCCGGACGAAGTGCAGCCGCTGCTCAAGACGCTCGAAGGCGCGCCCGACGAGCGCGCCCTCGGCCGCATCATCACCCTGTGCGAAAACCACCCGGGCCTGGGCGAAGCGGTGCGCGCGGCGTCCAAGGCGACGGGGCGGCATGCGCCGGTCCTGGGCATCACGGGAACGGGCGGCGCGGGCAAGTCGTCCCTTGTCGACGAGCTCGTGCGCCGCTTCCTGCTCGGCGCGTCCGACGACCAGCGCATCGCCATTCTCAGCGTCGACCCCAGCAAGCGGCGTACGGGCGGGGCGCTCCTAGGCGACCGGATCCGCATGAACGCCATCGACGACCCGCGCGTCTACATGCGCTCGCTCGCGACACGGCAATCGAACCTCGCGCTCTCGAAGCACGTCGGCGATGCCGTCGCCCTATGCCGCGCGGCGGGCTTCGATCTCGTGATCGTCGAGACGAGCGGCATCGGTCAGTCGGACACGGAGATCGTGGAGCATTCGGACGTGTCCCTCTACGTCATGACCGCAGACTACGGCGCCGCGACGCAGCTGGAAAAGATCGACATGCTCGACTTTGCCGACGTCATCGCCATCAACAAGTTCGACAAGCGCGGCTCGCTTGACGCGATTCGCGACGTGCGCAAGCAGTACAAGCGCAACCACATGCGCTTCGATGCGTCGGACGACGAGCTTCCCATCCACGGCACGATCGCCAGCCAGTTCAGCGACCCCGGCACGGACCGGCTCTACGACGCCGTCGCTGGGGTGCTCGCCGAAAAGGCGAAAGCCGACGTGCCGCGCCCAGAGGTTCGCGGCGGAAGCGAGAGCCTGCGTTCGATCGTGCCGCCGGACCGCGTTCGCTACCTCGCTGAAATCGCCGAGGAGTCCGATCGCTACGACCAGTTCGTCGATGCGCAAAGCGAAGCGGCCACGCGCCTCTTTCAGTTGGCTGGAGCCATCGCCGAGCTGCGCGGCCAGCCAGCACCCGACGCGCCGGTTGCGGCCGAGCCGAAGGAAGGCGATGACGAAGCGATCACGGCGCTGCTCAAGCGCTACGAGCACGTCCGCGGCCGGCTCGACGGCGAATGCCGTTCGGCCCTCGAAGCATGGCCCGAACGGCTCGCCTCCTACGCCGGCGAGACGTACAGCTACGAGGTGCGCGGCCGGACGCTCTCGCAGCCCCTGCGCATCGAGACCTTGGCTGGCCTTCAGGTGCCGCGCGTCGTGCTGCCGCGCGATAAGGATTGGGGCGCGATTCTTCGCTGGATATTGACGGAAAACGCGCCGGGCTCGTTTCCCTACGCCGCCGGCGTCTTTCCCCTCAAGCGTCAAGGCGAAGACCCGGCGCGCATGTTCGCCGGTGAAGGCGGCCCGGAGCGGACGAACCGACGCTTCCACTACGTCAGCCGCGGCATGCCGGCTCGTCGCCTATCGACGGCCTTCGATTCGGTGACGCTCTACGGCGAAAACCCCGACCACCGCCCGGACATCTTCGGAAAGATCGGCAATAGCGGCGTGAGCGTGTGCAGCGTCGATGACGCGAAGAAGCTCTACTCGGGCTTCGACCTCGCCGATCCGGCGACGAGCGTATCGATGACCATCAACGGTCCAGCGCCGATGCTGCTGGCCTTCTTCCTTCGTGCCGCCGTCGACCAGCAGTGCGAAAAGGTCCTGCGCGAAGCGGGTCGCGCCGACGAAGTTCGCGCCGCCATCGATACATCATACCGGGACGCGGGCCTCGAGGCGCCCCGCTACCAAGGGGATCTACCAGAAGGCAATGACGGCCTCGGCCTGCTCTTGCTTGGATCGAGCGGTGAGCACTTTTTAGATGCGGAAAGCTACGCGCGCATCAAGGCGGACACGCTGCGCGCGGTGCGCGGCACGGTGCAGGCGGACATTCTCAAGGAAGACCAAGCCCAGAACACCTGCATCTTTTCCACGGAGTTTGCCCTGCGCATGATGGGCGATATTCAGCAGTACTTCGTCGACCAGCAGGTGCGAAACTTCTACTCCGTTTCGATCAGCGGCTACCACATCGCTGAGGCGGGCGCGAACCCGATCACCCAGCTCGCCTTCACGCTGGCGAACGGCTTTACCTTCGTCGAGTACTACCTCGCGCGCGGCATGCACATCGACAGCTTCGCGCCGAACTTCTCCTTCTTCTTCAGCAACGGCGTCGACGCCGAGTACAGCGTCATCGGGCGCGTCGCGCGCCGCCTATGGGCGAAGGCGATCAAGCATAAGTACGGCGGCAATGCGCGCTCGCAGAAGCTGAAATACCACATTCAAACGAGTGGCCGCTCGCTGCACGCGCAGGAGATCGCCTTCAACGACATTCGCACGACGCTGCAGGCGCTCTACGCCATCTACGACAACTGCAACTCGCTGCACACCAACGCCTACGATGAAGCGATCACCACGCCGACGGAGGAAAGCGTGCGTCGCGCGCTGGCCATTCAGCTGATCATCAGCAAGGAGCTCGGTCTGAGCACGAACGAAAACCCCCTTCAGGGTTCCTTCATCATCGACGAGCTCACGGCGCTTGTCGAGCAGGCGGTGCTGACGGAGTTTCGCCGCATCAACGATCGCGGCGGCGTGCTTGGCGCGATGGAGCGCATGTACCAGCGCACGAAGATTCAAGAGGAATCGCTCTACTACGAATCAAAGAAGCACTCGGGCGAACTGCCCATCGTCGGCGTGAACACCTTCCTCGATCCCAAGGGTTCGCCGACGATCGTGCCGGACGAGGTGATTCGCTCCACCGTTGAAGAGCGCCACTACGCCATCGAGAGCCGCCAGGCCTTCGAGCGGTTCCATGAAGCGAAGGCAAGGGTCGCGCTCGCCGCCCTTCAGCGCGCCGCCGTGGTCGGCGACAACCTCTTCGAGCAGCTGATGGACGCGGTCGAGAGCTGCACCCTTGGCCAGATCAGCGCGGCCCTCTACGACGTCGGCGGCCAGTACCGGCGGAATATGTAACGCGGCGCATGCGCCGGGGCGCGCGTTGAACGCCCCGTAGAGTCTGGTGTTTGCTCGAACCGAGCGACCGATTCGCTCCAAATGAGCGGCGATACTCGCCTTCACCGATCGTCGATGTTCCCCGAAACTCGAAGCATCGGTTTGGATGACCGCCTCAGCTCTACGGTGGTTGCGGACCGTTGAGGCGTATCGTGCTTTTGTCGTAGCCTTACTTGATGTTGCGGCGCGACGGAAGGGTTATGAGGATGAGCGTTACTGTTGTGATGCTTGGTCTTTTGCTTGGCGGGTGCTCTCGGGCCGACGTAATCGTGGTTGACGGTATTGAAATCTACGAAACTCAGTGGCGCGCTGCGCGGGAGCAGATCGGGCCGATAGCCAGCGTGGAACTCGAGTGTTCAGAACTGCAGTTGACGTACACATTGGTTCGTCGCGCAGGTCGGGCAGCTTCGGTCGTCATCGTGCAGGGATGTGGCCAAAGGATGGCGTATCAGCGCGTCGGCTATCAGTGGTTTTCCAACGGAGGCCAAGCGGGTGCTAGCTCAGGCGAGGCCGCAGCAGCGCAACAGCACAATGCCGGACACATTCATCACCAGCAAGTTATTCAGTCGACGCAGCGTTGACGAGGGAGTTCAGCAGAGCGTACTAACGAAGGCAGGCTCATACGGGCCGATCGAACTCACCGAGGTCGATTCACGCTGAGAGCGTCAACGGCGTCTACTAGGAAGGTTGGAGGTTGTCTTTAGTTGCGCGCTTCGTAGGCGACGCGGCGTAGCGTGAGCGGTACGAGCTCGCCTTCCCGTTCCACCTGCACGCGCACCGTGGAGCCGGCGCGACCGCGGAGGCGCTCGACCACTTCTTGGTAGGCGAGGTTGCGGACCGGTTCGCCGTTTACGCTGACGATGCGGTCACCCGCGACGAGGCCCGCTTCCGCGGCGGGCCCGGGCGGTACGTCGACGATGCGCAGTCCTCGGTCTTCCGAGTACGCCATGCGCGCGTGAATGCCGCCCGCCGGCGCGCACGCGGCGCTGAGAAGAAGCGTAGCGAGGACGGCCCGTGCGCTAGCCATCGGCATCGCTTCCGGCGTCCGTCTCGGACGATGCGTCGGAGTCGGCCGCGTCGGTGGCGCCATCGACTGATGCATCGTCCGCCGAGCCGTCGGCCGGCGCATCGGCAAGACCCCCGTCGCTCGCCCCGCCGTCGCCAGAGCCAGCGTCGAGGGCTCCCTCGTCCATCGATCCGTCGTTGATGCCGCCGTCGACCGCACCATCAACAGCACCGTCGAACGCGGCCGAGTCCGGAACTCCCGCGTCGCGCGTGCGCCGTTCGAGGGGCACGGTCACGCGAACCGAACGGCTGGTGAGCAGCTGGCCGTCACCGATGAACTCGATCGTGAAGCGCAGCGATTGGTCGTAGTCTTCCGGCGGAAGCGTGCGGTTTTGCAGCACGATTTCGAAGTCGAGTTCGGTGCCGAAGCGCACGTTCGTGAAGGTGTCCAGCGTGCCGTCGATGGGCCGGAGATCCGCGCGGCCCGGCAGCGTGCCGTCGTTGCGTGCGTCGGTCGCGCGCACCGCTTGCACGAAGCCGAAGGTGTCGCCTTCGACGCGGGCGTAGACCTCGTCGAAGGCTACGCCGTCGAGCAGGTCGATTACCGCAGTCACGATGGCGTCGCTCAGGCCTGCGCCGTCTGGCGCTACGTCGAAGACGAGCGGGCAGTCCGTAAGCGTCGTTCGCGGTGCGCCGCCGATGCCCGTCGGGCACGCGCCGCCTTCAGCGGCGATCACGGCGCCCGTGTTGCGCGCCACCGCTTCCACATCGGGGCGGGCTTCATCGGAAGCGACAATGCCGAGCACAAAGGCGTCGATCTCGTTCATCGCGCGCGTAACGTCGATCAGCCCGTGCGTACCCGGAATCGACACGTAGTTTGCGGGTCGGCTCGCGGGCGCATCGGTGGCGTGTACGATGACGTGGAGCGCGTCCTCGCGAAAGTCTGCGCCGCCGATGCCGCTTCGCGAAGGAACGAAGGTACGTCGATTGCTGATGAAGCCTTCGCCGGTGGCGAGCTGGTAGAGGGCTTCGAAGGCGCTTTCCGGTGCGTCGCCGCCGCCGCCGAGCGAACCGAGGGCGCGCACGCCCCCCGCCAGTCGGGACCGGCTCGTGGTCACCGGCGTAAGCAGTTCAAAGGGTACGTCGCCCGGCGCTCCGTGCGGCTCAATGGGAAAGTCCTCGAAGCGGCTGACGCCGAAGGCGACGTCTTCCACGCGTCCTTCGATCTGCGGCACGATGCGCGTCGCCAGGTCGTCCTGAAGGGTGCCGATCTCCTCCTGAAAAGACGAGGTCGTGTCCACATTGAACACCACGTCGAGCCGTCCGCTCTGCGCGCCCACGGTTTCGTCCACCAGCTGGGCAGGGCCCTGAAACGGGAGCACCACCTCGATGTCCGCCGGCGCAAACACCGGGCGCTCGCCGCGAACCTGGCGGTCGTCCTGGAGATCGCCGTCGATGAGCGCCGCCTCGGGCTGGCTGCGGTCTAGGAATGAGCCATCGATGGGTACGGAGGGCGGAGGATCGCCGCCGCAGCCGAAAGCGAGAA
>JBCCRV010000528.1:0-5592 GCA_039201085.1 Myxococcota bacterium
CGCTACGCGAAAAATCTTCTCATGTACCGAGCAGCCGTTGTCTTCGCAGCGGTCATCGACTGGCTTCGGTGAATCATGCCTGATCAGAGTTCGTCAACGCGCCCTAGCCTGTAGCGCCCGTGCGCCGGGCCACCATCCCGCGCGAGATTTTCCGGAATCAAAAGATTAATTTCATTGAAGCGGATATCGTCGCGCCGATGACGCTGCTTGAAGATCGCTCCAACACCCGTCCCGAACTGCCCCAGCGCGTGAGCGCCGACGCGCAGAAGGACCGCGCCTTTCGACTTTCGCTGGCTCGTACGAACTACAACTACATGCGCTCGTACCTTCCTCCGCTGGCGTTCAGCGCGGACCTGCCGAAGGGCGAGAAGTTCTCGCTGCCTTACGAAGGCATGGTCGTCGGTCCGCTTCTGGAGATCGCGGAGAACTTCGAACAGGTCGTACTGACCAAACTCGAGCAGGAGATTCGCGACGACCTCTACCCCCCGGAGGGTGCCTCGGCGCTGCACGACCTGCGCGAGTCGTTCGACGCCATGAAGGAACAGCTGCATGGCCTCTCGGCGATCAATGTGGGCAAAGACCTCAAGGCGATCGTGGAGTTTTGCGAAGAGGTGGCCAAGCTACCCGCCGAGCTCGAGCGAATCAGCAAGCACCTGTCCGAGCTTCCGGGAGACTTTGAGCGCATCGCCAGCACGGTGAAGCAGATCAAGCACGACTATGCGCAGCAGGGTGTCACGGCCTTTCTAAAGGACACGCTCTTCGGCGTGCTGCGCGGCAGCGATCGTGTCGGCGAATCGTACCTGCGCCCGGGCACGATTCAGGCGTACCGCGAGCTCTATCCGGCCCTGCCGACACCGATGTCGATGGAGCTTCCAAGGGCCAGTTGGATGCACGAGGGCAGCGAACCCTGGCAGCAAGACTGGTACTTCGGGTGGCTGCAGATCGCGGGCTTCAACACGACGCAGCTGAAGGGCATCACGGCCGATGGGCGCGACGACACGGTTGGGCTGGACGCCCTATCGACGAAGATGCCCATTAGCGACGCCTTGCTCTCCGCGGTGCTCGGTCGTAGTGAAACGCTTGCGGACGCCGTCGCATCGGCCCGACTTTATGCCGTCGACTACGCCCAGTTTATGGGGCTTGAAACGAGTGAGCTGCACGGCGAAACACGCAACACCTGCGCGCCGATCGCCGTCTTCTACTGGGGCCCGGCTCCGGCGGGCTACCCTTCCGGCGATGTGCTTCAGCCGATCGCCATTCAGCTTGGCCAAACGCACGATGCAGCGCACACGCCGATCTTCACGCCGCATGGGGCCGCGACGGCGCGCGAGATCACAGGTGTAAGCGACGACAGCGGCATGAAGTGGACGATCGCCAAGTGGCAGGTCCTGCACGCCTGCGCCGTGCAGCATGAAACGGTGGCGCACCTCGGCGATTGCCACCTCGTGATCGAGCCAATGGTGGTCGCCATGCATCGCCAACTGCCCGAAGATCACCCGGTGTTTGCGCTCCTCAAGCCCCATTTTCGCTTTACCATTGCGATCAACCACTCGGCCCTCCACAGCCTCGTGATCCCAGGTGGCGTCGTTGCTTCCGTGCTCTCGACGACCATTGAGGGATCGATGGGGCTCGTGCGAGACGCGTACCTGAACCGACGCTTCGATCACCGAAACCCGCGGCACACCTTCAACCGGCGCGGCGTGGCGGGTCTCGGACAATTTCCCATGCGCGACGATACACTCCGCCTGTACAACGCCATCGAGCAGTGGGCCCGTGACTACCTGCGCATCTACTACCAGAGCGACGCGGACATTCGCGAAGACAGCGAACTGCAAGGCTGGGCCCACGAGATGGCGTCGCAGGATGGCGCAGCGGTCCTCGGCATGGACGGACTGGTGCAGCGCGACGGCCGCTACCACCTCGAAAGCTTCGACTACCTGGTTCAGGTCGTGGCGCAGATCATCTACACCGCCAGCGCACAGCATGCTTCTGTGAACTACGCCCAGTACCCGCTGATGTCCTTCCTGCCTTCGGTGAGCGGAACCTCCTACGGCGAGCTGCCGGGCCGCGACGACGAAGCGTCAGAAGCGGACTTTGTAGCCATGCTTCCGCCGATCGACGTCGCCCTCTACCAGCTTTCCTTCGGCTACCTGCTCAGTGCGGTTCAGTTCGATCGGCTCGGCTATTACTCGACGAACCCCCGCCGGCCGTACTTCCAAGACCCGCGCGTAGCGCCGCCCTTACGCGCCTTTCAGCGACGCCTCGCGGAGGCCGAAGCGGCCATTCGCGACGCGAACGAAACCCGGCCTGTTCGCTACGAAACGCAGATCCCGAGCTACGTGCCAAACAGTATTTCAATTTGACGCCGTTCAGTCTCCCGAGCTGGCTCGCTCAGATTCTCCCGCCCGTCTCGCAGATGTAGAAGCGTTGGGAGTTGCAGTCTTGGTCGTTCCAAACGCCGTTTCGCGTTTCTACGCAGTGCTCGCGACCTCCCGCGTTGTTGGGCTCCAGCTCGTCCGGGTCCGGGTTTGAAACATCCCACGCAGTGAACCCGGGCCGCGTCCCATCGACCCAGACGAAGTCACCCTCAGTTTCGGCATCGTTGAGGCCGACCCACCAAACTTCGTCATCGTCGATGCTGTTCGACCGGGACTCGAGAAAGTCGTTCTCGTCTGCGGAACCGATAACGACGAGCCGGTAGAAGCCACCACCGCCCATTCCATCGCAGAACTGTCGCGCGGTGCGATAACGAACGTCGTCTTCACAGAATAGATAGTTTCGCTCATCGAAGGTCGCGGTCTCGCAACCACGGCAGCTTCCCTCGTCGAATCGTCCGTCGCAGTCGTTATCGACACGATCACACTCTTCTTCGCCGTCCGGCGACGCCTCGGCGGTGGTGTCGTCGCAGTCGTCGTTGTTCGTGACGTAGCCATCCGGCGGAGGACCGCAGAAGTACTGGCCCGCGCTCGGATCACCGAAGCCGTCTCCGTCGTCATCGAAGAAGAGCACGCGGCCGTTCAAACCTTCATCGGTTCTCCCGTCGCAATCGTTGTCCTCACGGTCGCAGACCTCAGCGTTGGTTTCGAAGTTGGCGCGGTCGTCGTCGTCGCAATCGCGCGTATTTCGCACAAAACCGTCCGGTGGATCGCAGGCGCGCATCGAAACGTCTTCATCACCGGCTCCATCTCCGTCTTGATCGCGGAAGAAGGTGATAAAAAACGACTCGTCGTTGTCTGCCGTGCCGTCGCAATCGTTGTCGAGGCCGTCGCACATGTCGAGGGCGGGCGACACGGCGCCCTCACAGGATGCGAGCGTACCTTCGGGTGTGCACACGGCGGTTCCAAACCGGCACTCACCCACTTCCGCCGACGGACCGCAACGCTGACCGGCCGAGCAGGCGCAACCCTCGTTGGCAGTGCCGTCGCAGTCTTCGTCGAGGCCTCCGTCGTCGCACACCTCGGTCGACGGCAGCACTTCGCCTTCGCATTCGGACCAGCGACCTTCCACGCAACGTTGCGTTCCCGGGCGACACACGCCCATCACAACCGTATCACCGCAGGGCTGGGTCGTTCCGTCGACACACGTCACGACGCCTTCGTCCGGCTGAACCACCCCGCCGTCCCCCTGAACGGCCAAGCCGGCGTGGTCGACGCTGCAGCCGACAGCGACGGTGCAGCCGATAGCGACAGCCAAAGCCAAAAAGCGCATGGCAACACGGTAGCAGAAAGGTGCGGCCGCGAAACGTAGCGGAAGGTCACTGCCGTCGTGAAGCATATGGCGTACAAAAGTTGCGCAATTGGTGGTGCACCCCGATCGAGGGCCCTATACTCGCCCACGTGGGCCATACGGCTCACAGAGGCTCGGAATGTTGGGAACAACCCCCGTAATGGTACGCAGCGAAACCGGATGCTCCGGCGAACTGGGCATAATCGACCTCTATCACCGCGCGGCACTTCGGCGTCGCGCCGATTACAGAACGCCTCGAGCGGTCTGGCAACAACCAGAGACCCCGAGGTGCCGGCATGGCCGGGGGAGGTAAGTCGAATGGATAGTACTATGCTCGAGCTCTCACCGGAGGTGAACACGCAGTGATGGATTGGGCGCCCTTGACGCGCCCCACTGTGTTGCTCCCGGTGGGAGCTAGCAAAAAAGGGCGGTGCCGGATGGCGCCGCCCTTTTTCTATGCTCGTCGCGGCATCAGTCCGTGCACGAACCTTCGAACGCGACGGAAACGCCCGCGCGCGCGGCGAAGCAGTCGTTTTCGTACGTCGACCCGTCGCAGCCACAAACGGGGTCCACGACACGCGGACAAACCTCCGGACGCGTTTCGCAGGTGCCGGCCTCGGCTCGGCCGCAGAGCGCCGAGGGTGGGAAGTCACAGAACTCGCCGGCGCCGCACGTTGGTTCTCTCGCGGTGCACTCGTCTGCGCTCACGCAGGCTCCAACGGCGGCCACAGACACGCCCGCCGCGGCGGCCTGGCAGCCGTTGCCGTACGTGTTCCCGTCGCAGCCGCAGACGGGCGCAAAGATGTCCGGGCACGCAAGCGGCGTGGGCATGCATTCCCCGGAACCCTCGACGCCGCAGGCGCTGAGCTCGGGAAAGCTGCAGTATTCGCCCGCGCCGCAGCCACCGCGCAACGTGCACCCCTCCGAACACTCACCGGTGGACGCTACGGACACGCCCTCCGCCGCGGCCAGGCAGTCGTTGCTGTACGTCACCCCGTCGCAGCCGCAGACGGGATCGAACACGCGGGGGCACGCCGTCGGCGGTGCGATGCACTCACCGTTACCGCCGCGGCCGCAGAGGGCTTCTTCCGGAAAGTCGCAAAACTCGCCGCGCGGGCACGCGTCTCCACCAAGTGAACAGCTACCGACCGTAGTCTCGCATTCACCCTCCGACGCCACGGAGACCCCAGCGGCAGCAGCCTCGCAGTCGTTGCCGTACGTGTTGTCATCGCAGCCGCAAACGGGTGCGAAGACGTCCGGGCACGCGATGGGAATGTCTGTGCACACGCCAAAGCCATCCGCCACGCCGCAGAAGGCGGTGGGCGGAAAGTCGCAGAACTCGCCTCGGACGCAGCTAGGATCGCGCAGCGAGCAGCGCGCACCGCCACCGTCGCACTCACCGCTGCTCTGGGCGCTTACGCCGGCGGCGTTGGCGAGGCATTCGTTGGCGTAGGTGTTCCCGTCGCAGCCGCAGACGGGATCGACAACGCGCGGACACGCCAAGGGGATCGGCGTGCAGATGCCGGTATCGTCGACAAAGCCGCAGCTTCGCCCAAAGAGGCAGAACTGATCGGCGGGACAGCGGCTGCCAAGCAGTCCGCCGCACACGACGCCGCCGTCCACGTCGCTGTCGATCGCTCCGGCGTCGTCGGCGTCGGGCGGTCCCAAATCCACCGCGCCGTCGACGCGTGCGCCGTCCGGTTCCGCGTCGCTTACGGAACTGTCCGTGCCCTCGTCACGCACGGCACCGTCAGTCGAGGCATCGTCGCCAACAGCTCCATCGGCGGAAGCGTCTGTACCGCCATCGGTGCCGGGTGTCGTGCCGCCCTCGTCGTCCCCACACGCCACTAAGGCGAGCAGACCCAA
>JBCCRV010000529.1:0-5591 GCA_039201085.1 Myxococcota bacterium
AAGCGGACGTGCGCCGTGCATGAGCTTCGGGCGCTCGATGCAGGCGCGAGCTACCTGGTCACGGACGAGTTCGCGAGGGGCGCCGTGGCCTATGAAGCGTCGGAGCTGGCGGCGTACCTGAAGCCAATCGAGCGAGCGATCCCATTGAGGGACGTCGCCGAAGCGCTGGCTCACGCCGACGGCTTTGAGGCGGGCAGCCCGCTCATGGACCCCGTGCTTGCCGTAGCGCTGCATCGCGCCCTGCCCCTCGGGCGGCGCGAAGCCGCCGACCCAGGCCCCTGGCGCTACCTGGCCGTGGCGTACGCTCCGCACGTCGTGCGCCACCGATGGACCTACCGAGGCTTCGACGGGATGCGAAGTCGTTTCTGGTCCGCGGGCTTTCGCTTCGACTCGAACGCATTCTCGCGCTGGTGGTGGGTCGCCGAACTTACGCGCAAGGGTGACGACTATGCGCTCACGAGAGCAGCGCTCGAAAGTTCCGTGCTGAGCACGCACCTCTTCACCCGCGCCCTGGCGTGGCACCGCCCGACGCTCGCTGCATGCATTCGGCAGCTGCGTGGCGCCGGTCCGGCGGACGTCGAACGCGCCCTGCGAACGCTCGGTAAGCTACTGAGCGTTCGCGTACCCGAAGCGATGAGCGAGGGCCAGCTAGACGCGCTGGTCGTTCAAGCGTTGAGCGAAGGCTGAGTGCCGCACCGGCGATGCGTACAAGCGCTCCGCGCGCGCTTTCACAAGTCGAGCTTGATGCCGATTTGAAAGCTGAAGGGTCGGATCGAGCGTGCGCCAAAGGGACGGCGGCTGACGATCGGCTGGGCATTCGTGAGGTTGTCGAGCCGTCCGTAGACGCGAATGCGGCGCGTGGCCTGCGCGTAGCCCACCACGTCGACGGTGGCGTAGCGGTCCGTCACTTCGTTGGGTCGGGGCTCACCGGATCCGGCCTGCTCGCGCATTTCGCCGACGAAGTTTGCAACGGCTCGAAAACCGCCCATCGGATGATCCAAACCGAGCTGAAGCTGACCTTGGTGCTCAGGAATGTAAGGAAGCTCGTCGCCTTCCTCCACCGTTCCGAAGGTCGGGTCTTCGGAGTCGAAGCTCGATTGAAAGGACGTGCCCGTGTAGGTGTACGTAAGGCGCACCGGGAGCTTGAAACCGGCGGGTAGATCGAAGTCCCATGCGCCGCCGACCTCCACGCCCCACACGAGCACCTCACCGCCGTTGAACTGCATGTCGAGCATGTCTTCGGTGCAGCCTGTGGCGAACGAACACTGACCCTGCAGGTTGCCGTAGTCGTTGACGAAGCCCACCACCTCGAGGCGATTCGTGCCCTTGAGGTAGCGCGCGCCAAACTCGTAGGAAACCGAAGTCTCCGGTTCGACCTCTTCGGGCTGGCCGGGCGCGACGGGACTGAAGCCGCGGTGCACGCCGGCGAGGGCGCTGAGGGTGGGCGTGATCGCATACGTTAAGCCGATGCCCGGCAGGGCGATGGCGCGCGTCTCCGAATCCGTCGACCCGCCGGCGCGAAGGCTCGTGCGAATGATCTCCGTTCGAATGCCCGGCCGCACGTCGAAGCCAAAGGCCTGAAGCCCATACACGAGGTACGCGCTGGTGGCGTACGCGCGGCCCCGGTTGTTTGTGCCCTGAAACTCCGAATCGGGTATGTCCACGAGGGAGCCGCTAACCATGTCCTGGAGCCGAAACACGTGCTCGCGCCGAACCTGGTCGAAGTGAAAGCGCGCACCAAATTCGACTTCATGCCGGGCCACACCGGTGCGAAAGCGCCCGCGCGCACGCGTCTGAATTCCCTGCGAGACGAAGCGACGCTGGTTGTCCGTGCGAAGCAAGCGCGTGCGCGCGTCCACGTCGCTGTCTTCGACGCCGCGGAGGACGTCGTAGGAAACGGCGCGTACGCCGGTCGGCGCGCGCAGGATCGAGAGCAGGTCGCTACTCCCGCCGTCGAAACCGGCCAGCCGATCCCATGAGCGGTCGAAATCGTGGCGGTACACGTCCGTCACCATCTCGAAGTTATCGCCCACGTCCATGCGCCATGTGAGCTGCACCTGCGTGCGCCACCACCGCATCCGATCGTCTTCGGAGGCGGCGTAGCGACGGGTCGGATCGGCGTTGAGGTCTTCGTCCGTCAGACCAAGGTAGGTCTCGTCACTACGCTCCCGACCCATGCCAAGCTTGAGCTCGAAGCGATGAAAGGTGTGCGCGCTCGGGTTCGTTTGCAGAAAGCCCCGCGTCATGAAGTCCGTACGCCAAAAGCCCGTGTTCCGGCTTGAACCATCGATGTCCTTGAAGCCGTCGCTCGCTACATCAAGGGCTTCGAACACGAACCCGCCCCATCGGTTGCTGGTGCCGTAGTGAATGTGCAGCTTACGCGCGTTGAAGAGGCCGTAGGCAAGATCGACCTGACCGGTGCTTCGCGTCGGCACGTTGCGCATGCGAAGGTCGAGGGCGCCGCCCACAGTCTGCGGACCGTAGAGAAGCGCCGCCGGACCTTTGTACACGTCCACGCCAACGGCGCGAGTCATGAGCGGAAAGTAGTAGGCAGCGGGCGCCGCGTAGGGCGCCGGTCCGAAGAGCACGCCGTCTTCCATGAGGGTGACGCGGCGTGATCGCTCCGGATTGCCACCGCGCAGCCCGATGTTCGGCCGCAAACCAAAGCCGTCTTCGCCGCGCACGTAGACGCCCGGCACCTGCAGCAGAATCGCGTGCGGATCGTCGTACTCGAGGGCCTGCAGCTCTTCGTCGCCGATGTTCTGCACGCTGCCGCCGACGCGAAGGGGATCGCGCACAAAGACCGCCGTGGCTCCGAGCTCCGTCGCTTCGTCGGCGACGACGTCCGCGTCTGCTTCAACGTCAGCTTCGCCCGCTTCGTCGCCACCGATCGATGCACCGTAGCCACCCTCGTCGTCGCCCCAGTCGTCGTCATCCACCGCACCGTCGGCGCCTTGCTCGCCCGCCTCGTTCTCGTGCTCCCCGGATCCGGCAGCCTCCGGTCCATCCGCCGGAGCCCCGTCGGACCCAGCTTCGTCCGCCGGAGCTCCCTCGGACCCGGCTTCATCCGCGTCCGATCCATCCGCCGGAGCCCCCTCGGACCCGGCTCCGTCCGCCGGCGCGACTTCATCCGTGGAAACGGCTTCGCCGTCCTCACCTTCGTTGGGCCTACCTTCGCTTTCCGGCGCGTCGCTTTCGGGCGGCGGTTCATCGACCTCGCCGCCGTCCGCCGGCGGGTTCGAAGCGTCGGGCGACCCTTCCGTATCCGGCGACTCTTCAACCTCGTCGGGCACCGTGCGCTGCGAGAAGGCGATGGCAGGACTCAGCAAGCCAAAGGCGAAAACCCCTAAAATTTTGGCCAAAAAAAGTTTATTGAAAGTGATTTTCATGAAGACCGCCGGAGGTTCCCGCACTTTCGAGTTGCTCGCAAGGTGAAGGCGCACAGCGTTTTTCCTCGGGTCGGGCGAAGCTGCACTGATGCACTTCGCCACGCTCATTGTCACGCTAGCCTTCGCATCAACGGCGTCGGCCCAGTTGGAAGGCGAGGCCGAGTCGGCCCAGACGGCCCAAACACCGGCCTCGCACACACCGGCCGTAGACGAGGAAGACACCTGGCATCGCGACAGCGAACGCCTTCGCGTGGACTTCTTGCTCGGCTACAGCGCCTTCGAACAGCAGGTCAAATCGGAGATCGGCGGCGTCAGCGTGGAGCCGCTCGTGCAGGACCGCGCCCTTGAGCTCAGCTTGAGCGCCACCTACGGGCTCTGGAAGTACATTCGCGCGGGCCTCTTTCTTCAGCTCGACGTCGGCACGCGGCGCTTCGCGCGCTTCGAAGGCCTGAGCGACGGTGAACCGCTCATCAGCGAGTCGACGGGCGGCCGCTACCGTGAGTTCTGGATTGGACCGCTCCTGCGCTTTCAGTGGCGCGGCCTCGCCGCGGAAGTTGGCTGGGGCGCCTTCGGCGTTCGCTCGGACCGCGCCCGCAACGATCTTCCCACCGAGGACGGCGGACTTGCACCGCTGCGCACCACCCCACGCGTTGCCTGGCACTTCGCCCTAAGCGGCTACGTACCGGTGCACGTGCACATCGACGTCGTCTTTCGCGTCCAGTACCGCATTCGCTACTATGAAGACCGCGGTGGCGAAGACCTGCGCGAAGGCGTCGCGCACGGCACGCAGAACCTCTCGCCCACCGTGGGTGTTTCATGGCGGCTATAGCCGATGGACGGAGTGGGCTCCGCTTGCCACGCCGTAGCGCCCATGCCGATGCCAGCGAGCTGCGTGGCGGCGATTCAGGGACGCGCCAGCGGAGCCCGTCGGCGGAGTTCAGTGTGTGTTAACCCCAACCGCATGGATTCGATGTTCCCCGCGGTCGGTCATCTAACACCTAGAGACCCAGGTCTCTAGACTACCGGGAGGCGACGCGGCCCATCTTCAGGCAAGCCCGACCACGTGTGGGCTTGCGGACCAGCGGCACGCTGCACGCGCACCGGAATGCCCGTCAGTCGCGCCATGCCGCTGACGCGCTCGAGCGCAGTCGGACCGTCGGCGGCGAGCAGGTTCACGTTTACGCCGCGCGTTTCGCTCGCCACGCTCAGTCCTTTGGCGTGCTGATGGCCCCAGCCGTGCGGCAGGGCGACGGAACCGAGTGAAAGATCGTCGCTTCGCTTGAGCGGAAGACGCACGGTGGCCGTCGCGCTCGTGACGTCGACGAGCTCCCCGTCCGAAAGGCCCAGGGCCTCCATGTCATCAATGCACATGTAGAGGTGGTTGGTGCCCGCGTTCGAAAAGTGCGTGTGGTTGTGCGTCCAGCTGTTGTGCGTCTTGATGTGACGCTTGGTGATCAGCCGGAGCTCCTCTTTGCGTTCTTGCTCGGCGTCAAAGAGGGCCGGCAGAGCTTGCGTCGCCCGCACAAGGGCGGACGGCGCCAGGTCTACCAAGCCATCATCGGTGACCACGCGCTGACCCAAGAAGCTGCCGGCGGCGTGGTCTGGACGCCGACGCCCGTGCTGCTCGTCCACAAGCTCGCCAAAGCTGCCCTGGCGGGTGAGTCGAAGGATGCCGTCGAGCAGCAGGCGGCTCGGTAAACCTCGCCCGCCGCGCAGCCGGTTGACGGCGCGCATCGCTTCAAACGTGCGCTGGGCGATCCGTGAACCAAAGAGGGGCGCGCCCGAGGCCTTGCAGAGGTCGAGATAGATGGTCGCTTCGTCGCGCTGCTCGCCTTCCGGATCGCGCAACGCTTCCGTCGCCTGAAGGTAAGGCTTCGACTGCAGGCCGAGCATGAGGGGGAAAATAAAAGGCAGGTCCGGTCGCTGAAGCGGCGACGTGCAGGGAAGCACGTAGTCGGCCTCCTGCGCCGTTTCGCTCGGCAGGATGTCGAGGGCGACTAGGCAGCGGAGCGTTCGAAAGCTGTCGCGAAGCCGGCCCGCACCGGCCATCGTCAAAAGCGGGTTGCCGCCGGTGACAAAAAGCGCGCGGATCTGCTTCTTACCGGGCGTGAGGATCTCGAACGCTCCGCTGCCTAGTCGCCCTCGACATCCTGCCGAGCGAAACGGCGCAGGAGGCCGACTACGTGCTTCCCTGCACGTCGC
>JBCCRV010000530.1:0-5588 GCA_039201085.1 Myxococcota bacterium
AGGACATCCAGCTTCACTTTGTGCACATCGAAGAAACGCCCGACATGCATCGGCGGCTGGCGTCCGTCGGAATCACCACGCGCGAAGCCTGCGGAAACAGCGTGCGCAACGTGACGGCCTGCCAGTTCGCCGGCGTCTGCAGCACCGAGGGTTTTGACGTCACCCCCTACGCCGAGGCAACGCATCAGTTCCTCTTGGGCCATCCCGACGTTCAGGACTTCGGCCGTAAGTTCAAAATTGCGTTCAGTGGATGCCACGACGAGCCCTGCGGCCTCGTTACGTTTCACGACCTCGGCGCTGTCGCGAAGGTGGAGGACGGCAAGCGCGGCTTCAAGGTGGTGGTGGGCGGCGGACTCGGCGCCGTGCCCGTCGAAGCTAAGGTGCTCGCCGAGTTTTGCCCCGAAGAAGAACTCTTGCCGCTCGCCCAGGCCGTGTGCCGCGTCTTCGCACGCCTCGGCGAGAAGCAAAGCCGCGCGCGCGCGCGCATCAAGTTCCTCGTGCAAAAGACGGGCATCGAAGAGTTTCGCCGGCTCGTGGACGAAGAGCGCGCCCAGCTTCGTCCCGACGAGCGCTGGACGGCGTTCCTTGATGACCTGCACCACCTCGACGAAGAACCGATCCGCCCCGCGGGTGCACTGCCAACGGAAGGACCGCCCGGCTTCTTGGCCTGGGCGAAGACCAACCTTCGCCCGCAGGCGCAGGAAGGTTACTACACGGCGACGGTCATGTGGCCCCTCGGGGACGCGACGACCACGCAATGCTTCGCCCTGTCGGATCTCGCGCGAAAGTTCACGGGCGATGCGATGCGGCTCACGGTAGAGCAGAACCTCGCGTACCGATGGCTCAGCGGTGCCGATGCGCTCGCCTTTTATGAAGCACTCATTCCCCTTGGGCTTCACGAAGCGGGCGCAGCCACGATCATGGACGTTACGTCGTGCCCCGGCACGGACACGTGCAAGCTCGGCATCAGCGCGTCCCGTGGGCTCGCGGGCGAACTTCGCCGTCGTCTTGCGGTTGTCCAAGACGAACTGGACCCCGCCGTCCGCACCCTCAAGATCAAGGCGAGCGGCTGCTTCAATAGCTGCAGCCAACACCACGCCGCGGACCTCGGCTTCCTAGGCGTCAGCCGAAATGTCGGCGGCCGAAAGGTGCCCCACTTCAACGTCGTTGTCGGCGGGCAGTGGAGCCACAACGCGGGAAGCTACGGCCTCGTGATCACCGCCGTGCCGTCGAAAAACGTGCCGAAGGCGATCGAGATCATCACGGAAGACTACCTCGCCAAGCGCGAAGAGAACGAGTCCTTTCACGACTACGTACGCCGCGTTGGCAAGAAGGAAATCCGCGCCCTTCTCAAGCCCATTGCAAAACCGCCGTCGTACGAAGAAGACCCGAGCTACTACAGCGACTGTCGTGACCCCCGCGAATACACCATCGGCGACCTAGGCGTGGGCGAATGCGCGGGTGAAATCGTACCCTTCGTGGAGTTTGGTCTTCAAGCATCCGAGCAGGAGCAGCACGAAGCCCAAGACTTCCTCGACAGGGGCGCCTTCGCCGACGCAGGGAAGCGCGCGTTCAAGTCGATGCTCACAGCGGCCCAGGCGCTCGTTCGGCACCAAGGCTTTGAAGTGCGCGAAGACGCCGACGACATTGTCAGCCAGTTCGACGAACGCTTGAACAAGACGAAGCTCTTTTGGGATCCCTTCGCCAAGGGCAAGTTCGCGACCTACTTGCTCACGCTTCATCAAACGAAGCGCTACGAAAGCGACGATCAGGAGATCGCGCACCGCACGCTGGACGAAGCGCGGCTCTTTTTGGAAGCCGCCCACGATTGCTACGGCCGCCTCATGGCCGCGAGTGCGGAGGCCAAGATTGCCGCCCGCGATTCCGCCGACCCTGCCGAGTGAGATCGAGACTACGATGACCACCACCTTCGAACACGCCGAACGCGTTCAAGTGAAGTTCTTCGCCGAGCGGGCGCCCGAAACGACCGAGTTCATTCCGATCTTTCACGCTTGGATTCGTGACAAGCGCATTCAGGGCGACACGCTTGTCGACGTCGCAGACTACAGCCACGTGGCCGACGGCCCCGGGGTCATGCTCGTCGGCCACGGATGCGATTGGTATCTCGACGAGCACTACGGCCGGCGCGGCTTGCTCTTCAGCCGAAAGCGCGCCTTCGAAGGCGACTTCAAAGGCAGCTTTGAAGACGCGCTGCGCCAGGCGGAGCAAGCCTGCATCGAGCTGGAGAAAGACGTCGACGCGTCCTTCTCAACCACGGAGCTCCTGATTCGGGTGCCGGACCGGCTTCACGTGTCAAACACGGACGAGGACTTCGAGGCGATCGCGCCCTTGCTCAAAGCGAGCATCGCGGCGATCGCCGGCGCCGAGCCGACGCTCGAGCGCGAAGGTGAAGCGCGTCAGTGCCTTACAGTTCGCGCGCGTTTCGACGCGCCGCCGAAGCTTCAAGACTTCACTGCGTAACGCGCGTACACTAGGGCCGGTCTTTCGAATGCGCCTCCCACGCCCACCCTGTTGCCCGATCTCAGCGTCCCTCCTCCTTGAACTGTGCCTGCATTCCTGCGTCGTCGGTCCTTGCCCTCGAAACGCAGGACCGCGGCAGGCCCATTCGAAAGCCAAACCGGTCTAGGCGCCGTGCGAACGGCACTCATGGTCTTGTTTCTCGTGGGATGCGCCACGGGAACATCATCGATCTTCGACGGCGACACCGATCCACCAGTCCGCGACTCGCGCGTGTCAGACCGCGGCGCAGACGCGAGCCGAGACGAGCGCGTCGCCGATGACGGATCGGCGCCCGACAGCCGCGCGGACGCAGATCCGTCGGACGCAGATCCGTCGGACGCCGCGCCGACGGACGCCGCAGTGGACGCCATGAGCGACGCTGCCGTGGCCCGCGATAGCGCCGTGGAGGCATGCACGCCTGGCCCTTGCAACGCTGGCCGCGCGTGCGCCGCAGGCATGTTCAACTGCGTCACGGACCGCTGCGAAGTCAGCGACCCCCTACCCGCCGGAACCGTGTGCCGGGCCGCCGTCAATCGCTGCGATTCACCGGAGTTCTGCAACGGGAGCTCGCTCGACTGCCCGCCCGATGCACGCGCGCCCGTCGGCACGATTTGCGGACCAACGCTTCCTGACTTCCCATGCTTTCAGCAGCAGTGCACTGCCAGCGGTGAGTGCCGCGGCATGGATTCGTGCCCCTCCGGCCAAACCTGCTGCGACTTCGGCTGCGCATCCATCTGCCCATAGCCAAGCGCCTATCCTCAACCTGGTCGCGAATGCGCTCGGCGTCTTCGACGTCGACGAGGCGAAGCGAGTCCGGAAGTCCGTCGAGACGACACGTCCCCGCCTCCACGAGAATGCGCTCGGGCTCGGGCTCGACGCACTCGGCGCACGCTGGCGTTGCTGGGCATTCTGGCTGCGCTTCGCATTCCGGCTGCGCTTCGCACTCGTCCTCGCGCGTCGCCACTTCATCATGCGGCAGCGGCGGGCCATCTTCGTGCCGAACCGCTTCGGCCTGAGGAGCGCTGCTCCCACATGCGCCGAGGACGGCCCCCAAGACGAACCACCGGACAAGCACTGCCTTCGCCATCGAGCTTCCCTCCCGCTGCGTGAAGCCGCAGCGCCGCTTGCCAAGCATACGCGTCGTCTCCTCGACGCGACAGCTTCTCAACAAGGGCGGGCTTGAGCGGTATTTCCGAGCGCTGCGTTTGCGAAATGCTGCCAACACTTGCGGCGCACGAATGGCCGCACGAACAGGCCACGGCCGAGCAAGCGAACTACCAGAGGCTGGGACCGGCCCCCTGTATTCAGCCGGCCGATTGCAGCAACGCGATCAGCGGCGCATCCGCCGGCGGAAACTCGTAGTCGGACAGCTCTGCGGGCCGCACCCATACGTGCTCGCTGACGCCGAGATTCTGAACTTCGCCCTCGATCAGTTCGCACTCGTAGAAAAGCAGGAGCACGGACTTCGTTTCGTAGCGGTGAAACACCGTTTCGAGGATCGCACCGGCGCGCACGAGCACGCCGCATTCCTCCTTGAGCTCGCGCACGACGGCGCTTCGCGGATCTTCGCTCGCTTCCACTTTGCCACCGGGAAACTCCCAAAGGCCGCCGAGGTGGGTCTTTGCGGGACGCTTCGTGAGCAGGATACGGCCCGCTTGCCGAACCACGGCGGCGGCCACGAGAACGGCGCGCTCACTCACTGGGGGCGGGCACCACGTCGAGGGCGGCAGCGCGGACCAGCCGAGCACGCAGAAGGTGGAGGTCGATGGTCGTGTTCACCATACTGAGCCTCGCGCGCGTCAGATCGGTCTCGGCATCGACCAGGTCCGCCGTCACCGCCGCACCCGCATCGAGCTGAGCCACGCGTACGCGGCGTGTTTCCTCCGCCGCGACAAGGCCGGCTTCCGCCGCCTCAAGTCCGGCCCGCGCCGCCTCGTACTGCGCAACGGCCTGTTCGACCTCGATGCGCACGCCGTCGCGCAGGGCGTCCATGTCCGTTTCGAGCTGGGTCACCTGCGCCTGCGCTTCGATGACGCGCTGACGCGCCGATCCGAAGTCGTTCGGGCTCCACGAAAGCACGATGCTCAGGTCCCAGGTTGCGTCGAACTCTTCCCGCTGCGGAATGATTCGGTTGTTCGGGTTTGCGTAGTCGAGGTTCGCCTGAAGGGCGAGCTGTGGATAGCGGCGACCGAGCTCGGCGCGAATCGCGCGCTCCTGCGCCGTCACCGCGCGCTCCAGGGCCTGCACTTCGACGCGCTGCTCGAGCGCACGCTCCACCACTTCGTTCACGTCGTCTTCGAAGGGCGGCGGCACGGCGCGAAGGTCTTCGCCAATGCGTACGGGCTCGCTCCGTTCAATATGAAGGAGCACCCGAAGGGCGTGCTCCGCCACCTGAACGCCCGAGTCCGCCTGCGAGATGCCGACCCGGGCCTGGGCAACCTGTGCCTGAAGACGAAGAAGCTCGACGCGGGCCAGCGCGCCGCCCTCTACCAGGGCCGCGACGCGGTCCCGGTTGGCTTCCGCCTGCTCGAGTGACTTCTGCGCCACGGACGCGTTCGCCCGGGCGCGAATGACCTCGTAGAACGCCTCGCGGGCCCGAAGGGCCACCTGCGCGCGCTCGACGTCGAGCTGCGCTTCCTGCGCTTCGATGCCCGATTCCTGGGCGCGGTACGCGGGCAGGATGGTGAAGAAGAGATCGGAAACGGGATAGGTCACGGATGCGCGAAAGGCGTAGTTGTTGAGAATGACCGGGAAGGAAAAGGCCTGGTCGTTCGCCAGACCGTCGACGAGTCCGTTCCAAAGACCTCGGGCCGCGGGATCCTGGACCCCGTCGATGCCCGTTCGAAAGACCGCCTCTTGCTCAGGCGTAATCAATCCACCGCCAAGCGGCGGCAGGTCGACGTCCGAGAGGCGCGTGTAGCGAAAGCTCAGGTCGAGGCGCGGAAAAAGCGCCTGCCAGGTGCGTCGCGCACCGGCCTCGGCGATGGCCACGGCCGTTTCGGCCCGGGCCATCGAGGGCGCCGTCAGAATCGCGCGCGCAGCGGCATCGTCCGCCGTCAACCCGCCGG
>JBCCRV010000531.1:0-5585 GCA_039201085.1 Myxococcota bacterium
CCGCCGTGACCGAAGGCACGGCGGGCACGGAAGGAGCCGTGAGCGAAGGCACCGAGGGGACCGCGACCGAAGGTACGGAGGGCGCGGAAGGCACCGAAGGTACGGAAGGCGCCGAAGGCGCCGCGGGTACGGAGGGCACCGAGGGCACCGAAGGCGCCGCAGGTACGGAGGGCACCGAGGGCACGGGCGAGACGAGCGGCGAAGTGCTTGTCGAAGCCGGCCCCGAGCGCGCCATGAAGTCGCTTCTCTCGGTCGAAACCGCGCCGACCGGCGCGCGCGTCACCGTTCGGCGGGATGGCGAAGTGATCGCCCGTAACCCCTCTCCCTTCTACGAAGCCCTTGACGCGGGCCTCTACCGCGTGACCGTCGAGCATCCGGATTTTCAAGCCATCGAGCGCGATCTGCGTATCGATCCGGGCTTGGTGTACGTCGCCGTTTTGGAGATGAGTCAGGGTGACTTTGCCGGCATCCTTCGGGTGGTCACCGACCCGCCGGGGGCCGAAGTGTACGTCGACGACCGAAGCGTTGGCTCGCTCGGCACGACCCCCTTTCAAAACGTGATGGCCGTGGGCCAGCACCGCATCTGGGTCGAGCGCCCGGGCTTCGACCCCGTCGAGCGGGAAGTGGAGGTTTCGCTGGGTGGGCAGGCGGCCATCGAGATCCCCCTCGAGCGCCGCACCGTGGGGCGGCTGCGTATTACGGCCAACGTTCGGGGCGCCGAAGTGCTCATCGACGGCGAGCGCGTCGGTACCGTGCCCTACGACGGTGAGCATCCCGCCGGCGATCACGTGCTGACGGTCCGGGCCGACGGGCGAAAGGACTACGAGGTTTCCATCACCTTGGGTCGCGGCCAGCTCACGCCGGTTCAGGCGCGACTGCGCCCCGCGGAAAGCCGCAGCGGCGCTTGGGTCACGGCCACCATGGGCGCCGCCGCCATCGGCGGCGGCGTCGCCCTCAACCTGATCGCGCGCAATCAGCTTAGCGATCTGGAAACGGAACGCGACAGCGGTCAGCTGGAGGCCGGTGATAGCCGCGTCACGCGCGGGCGTATCTTCACGGTGGGAAGCTACGCCGCCTTCGGCGCCGGTGCGCTCTTTGGTTTGCTGTCCATCTACTACTTCGTTCGCAACACCACACCGGACTCGGATGGCGATGTGCTGGAAACGCGCGAGTGGTCCGCCGGCGCCGCGCCCACGCCTGGCGGCGCGGCCGTGGGCATTCAGGGGACGTTCTAATGCGCGTGCTCGTCCTTGTCGGAGCCTTTGCGCTCCCCGCTTGCCTTTGGGGCGACTTCGGCGACGTAGACGACACGGCGCCCGTGCGCGCGTACGCCTTCGGCGAGTACGAAGTACCCACGGGCTTTGGCTTGGCGCTCGAAACCCTCGGCGACGGCCAAGTGCTCGCGAGCGCGGGCGCCGGCACGGAGCACGGCGTGTTCACGGTGTGGGATGCAGCGGAGTCGACGCCGGGGCCCCGCGTACCGGCCTTTGATGGCTGCGGTCCAGACCGCTGCGACGCGGGGGCGGGCGTGGACTACGCCTTCCTCGGCGATCTGATGGAAACGGTCGACGGTCAGGTGAATGTGCGCCCGAACTGTTTTGCGATCAGCAGCCGAAGCGATCCCGACGACAGCGGGACCGACGGCCGTGTTCGCGTTCAGTGCGACGGAGCCCAGACCGTGCGCTCGATCGATTCGGGCATTCGAAACGTCGGCTTTGGGCGTTCGATCGCCACCGCCCGCTTGGGGGCCAACGTGGCCCTAATCGGCGCGCCGGAGGGCGGGACCGGCGCGCTCTACGCGTTTCCGGAGGATGGATTCACCTTCGATTCGGTCACCGTCGACGAAGCGCTGGCGCTGAGCGACGGCGACGGATTTGGTTCGGCGATCGAAACGATGCCGAGCGCCGGTGGCGTTTGGGCCCTCGTGGCGTCGGGCGACGCGGCGCGCGTATCGCTCCTTCGCGTAGACGCGTCCCTCGCCGCCGAGACCGAGGGCTGCATCGACGGCGTTCAGGTGCGCGATGCGACGGCCGCCCCATCCGAGGGCGGCTCGATGCTGCTCGCCGACCTCAACGGCGACGGCACGCCCGAGGTGGTGCTTGGTGACACGCAGAACGGCCGCGTGCTCATCGTGCCGGGCGACGCGCTGGATGCTTCCGGCTGCGCCACCCGCGACGCGAGCGTGCTGCCTGCCGGTACGCAGACCCTCACCTGCGCCGAGCTTTCGCTTCCCGGATGCGCCGGTCTGGGCAGCGCATTGAGCGCCGGCGACTTCGACGGCGACGGCGACCTTGACCTCGCCGTCGGGGCTTCCGAAACGCCCGTGGACGGCAGCGAGGGCGCAGGTGCCTTTGTGGTGCTCTTTCAAGAAAGCGGAGCGTTTGGCGGAGCGCAGAGCGGCTTTGCCACGCTCCGTTCGCCGGACCGCGCCGAAGGACTCGGCACGCGTCTCGCCGCCGTACCGGCCGGCGGCCGCGATGTGGTTGTGGCGTCCGCGCCCGGCCGCAACGCCATTCTCGCGTTCTTTTGCGATGCAGGTTTCGGCGGGCCCGGGATCTGCCAGCAGTGACCCGCGCATTTTCGGCGGAACCGCAAACGGTGCTCGTCGCGGACGACGAGCACAACCTCCGTCGCGTCCTTCGCGCCCAGCTCTTGCGCGACGGCTTTGAGGTCATCGATGTGGCCGACGGCGAAGCCGCGCTCGAAGCGCTCGAAGAACACCACGTCGACGTATTGATCACGGACCTGCGCATGCCAAAGCGCGACGGCATGTCGCTGCTGCGCGAGGCGGCGTCTCGCCATCCCGATGTGCCCGTCATCATGATCACGGCGCACGGCACGGTGGACACGGCCGTCGAAGCCTTGAAGGTCGGTGCCTTTGACTACGTCACGAAGCCCTTCGACCGCGACGAGCTTCGCCACGTGGTGGCGAAGGCGACGAAGACCCGCGCCCTTCAGCACGCCGACCTTGATCTCGATGACGACGAACGCGGTCGCTACCAGATCATCGGCAGCTCACCGCCGATGCGCGCCGTGTACGATCTCATCGAACGCGTCGCTGGCACGCCGAGCACGGTGCTCATCACGGGCGAAAGCGGCACCGGCAAGGAGTTGATCGCCCAGGCGCTGCACAACCACGGCGACCGTAAGGATAAGCCCTTCATTCGCGTGAACTGCGCCGCCATTCCCCCGGAGCTGATCGAAAGCGAGCTCTTTGGCTACGAAAAGGGCGCGTTTACGGGCGCCGTGACCAGCAAGCCGGGGCGATTCGAGCTCGCCAGCGGCGGCAGCCTTTTCTTGGACGAGATCGGCGAAATCCCCGTGAGCATGCAGGTGAAGCTCCTTCGCGCCATTCAAGCGCAGGAGTTTGAACGGGTGGGCGGCATCAAGACGTTGCGCACCGACATTCGGCTCATCGCTGCGACGAACCGCGACCTTCGCGAAGAAATCGACGCGGGCCGCTTTCGCGAGGATCTCTTCTACCGGCTCAACGTCGTCGAAGTGCATTTGCCGCCCTTGCGTGAGCGAACCGAGGACATTCCGCTCCTGCTTCAGCACTTCCTCGCCAAGTTCAACGAGCGCCTCGATCGCAAGATCGAAGGGTTCACGGAGGCCGCTGAAGCACGCCTGCTCTCCCATCGCTGGCGCGGAAACATTCGCGAACTGGAAAACCTCGTCGAGCGCTGCATGCTCTTCTGCGACGACGCCCGCATCGACGTGCCCCATCTTCCTGCGGAGTTTCGTGAGCGGGAAGATCAGACGCCGGCGGCGGCGGTCACCGAGATCCCCGAAGGAGGGCTTAAAGACGCGGTTCGCCAAGCGTCCGCCGCCCTCGAGAGCGCCCTCATTCAAAAGGCCCTTGCGCGCACGGGCGGGAACGTTACGCACGCGGCACGGCTGTTGAAGATCTCCCGGAAGAGCCTGCAGACCAAGATGAAGGAGCTCGGTCTCCGCTAAGGAATCCGTCGCGTGGCGGCGGCATTTAGATGCAGGTGATGGGGCGCGACGCCTTCCTGGTGGGGAAGTAGTGGGACCAGAAGTCATTCCGACCAAAAGTCATGGGGACGGAGGTATGCCACGACAGTTTGCGTAGGAGCGTGCGGGTTCGAAATCGGTCGGGCGGCGCGCAAACGGGCATACCTCTGTCCCCATGACTTCATGACTTCTCGCCCGCTCGCGCGCAGGAAGCCGACTTTCGGAAGCATGTGCTCTCGCGAACGCGCCTACGCGTGTGAGCGGCGGCGGCGAAGGGCTAGGAGCGCGAGGACGATGAGCCCGCATGCGGACGTTGCGCCCGATGCGGCGCATCCGCCTTCGAGCATCGAAGGGCCGCCTTCGGGCATGGGGTCGGGCGCCATGGCGCCGTCCAGCGGGGGAAGGGTAGCGTCAGGCGCACCCGTGTCGGGAGCGCCAGAGTCCGCGACGCCCGCGTCCGCGACTCCCGAGTCGGCCGCGCCTGCGTCCGCTATGCCAGCGTCCGCCATGCCAGCATCCATGCCTGCGTCGGCCTCGACGTCGCATCCTTCATCGATCCGTCCGTCGCAGTTGTCGTCAATGCCGTTGCATTGCTCCGGGCTCGGCGTGCACGCCGGCCCTTGGCCCGCTTCGACGCCAAAGCGCATCGTGCGGAAGTGATTCAAATATGGAGCTAAGCTCGAACTGAACGGACGAGGCCACATCCGAACCTGAACAAACTGCTGTTTTTTGCAGAGGCAAAACTTAATGAAGCGGAGGAGCTTACCGCGGATACCAATCTTGTACAGCTTTTGGAGGAAATTCGAAAATGGTCAAGTTATATCAAATACCATACTCAAATGAACGTAAGCTGCTTCGACATCTGACGGTTGTCTTCGAGGGACTGGTGAACTCTGTCGAGATACTCAATGAGCTGTAGCATGCCGGAACGATTCTTTCGAAAACCATATTGGTGATTTGGAATGTGCTCTATGATCAGGGGTTATGTGATCGTAAAAGCATTTTCCATTCGAGGATCATCGATGGAATATCTAGGAGAAAAACCGGTGGGTAGTTTGAGGCTTGCCTTCAATTGCATTTTTTGAATTGCGGATTCACCTTATCAACTTTCCACAGTGTTGGGGAAACTCTGGTCTAGTACATTTTTCAGGAGAGTAAAGAGAATTTCTTGAAAAGGAAATGGGTGAGTTCATCATGGCCACGACTTTTTGTTATCTTCAGTTTGCTTAATCTCTTGGATACGGAGTCCTCTGAAAAGTCTGAAGAACTCTAATAAAGAAGCTCATGAGGGATGTCGAAAGACGTGAGAGGTGAGAAAACAGATACCAAGTAAAAGTTGAAGACTTCAGCTTGTATATGAGGGGCTGTTTTCTCGGGTCCCACGAGTTTGAACCATGAACAGGATTTTTGTTTCTCGACGACTTAGTGTATTCAAAATTTCTCTGTGTGTCGTGAGTCGATGCAAACTCTGCTTCGTTTTTTGTCTGATCTGTGGCTAGAGCCAGTTCAACTTCTTTTTGATTGCCCCAAGCTTTTTCTGATGTTCATGCGAGTAGTTTTGATGGGTCTGTACTTGCTGAGGATATGATTATTGATTGACTGTAGTCGGC
>JBCCRV010000532.1:0-5582 GCA_039201085.1 Myxococcota bacterium
AGGAATCCGAGTTGGACTACGAGCCTGAGCCGGAACCGGAAGCAGTCGCGCCCGCAGGAACCCCGATGGCGCCGCCGCCGCCCGTGGTCCAAGCGCAAGGCGCACCGACGGCCGCCGCGAACGAGCGAAATGAGCCACTCGGCAATGCGGTCGGCAGCGAAGTCTCCGCCGACCGTAGCCTTGCCCTGCGCGGTACGGGCCGCGGCGGTGGCGGCAGCGGCGAAGGAACGATCGGACTCGGCAACCTCGGCACGATCGGACGGGGAGCGCGCGACGATGCGGAGCGCGCACAAACCGCAAACGGTCCCGGCTTTGCGGGTGACAGCTTCGATGCGCCCGCCGAACCCACCGACGACAGCGGCCAGGGTTACGGCCAGGGCTACGCCGACGCCGCCGGCGAGGCTCGTCCGCGACCACGGCGAAGCCGGCGGCGGGCGCGCGGAGGCTCGGCGATGTTAGGCGGCGCGCGCACCTCCAGCACGGAAACGCAACAACCAACGGCGCGGGCCGCAGAGCAGGCGCGTTCCGGCCTTCTGCCCGATGCATTGCTCAACGGCGCCACCGGGGCCAATCGGCGCATCAGCGCGTCCATCACCGTGAACGTCACGCCCGCGCCGCGGCACGTTCGCCAGCGCTGCAGCGACGCGTCGCGCGCTTTCCTCGAAGAGCGCCGAACCTTGTGGAACGAGCGCCTCGGCGCCGCGAGCGGACCCGCAGGGTACGTCGACCTCTACCGCCGAGCCGGCAGCGCCTGCGAGCTGCGCAGCTGGCGCGACCGCCGGGCCTTCCTCGACCTCATGCTTCGGCGCGCCGGAAACGTACGCACGCGCATTCAGCTGCACCGCGCCCTTAGCCGCTCGCAGGATCGCAACCATGTACGCCGCGCCGTGCTGCGCAGCGTGCGCACGCCGGCGGACCTGCGCTTCGCCCGCAACTACTTCGGCCGCAGCTACGACGAGACGCTGCGCAACCAGGTGCTCGAACGCGCCGGCAGCGGCGCTGGCCGCGTGCGCGCCCTTCGCCAGCTCATCGCCCAGTTCGAAGGCGACATCACCCTCAAGCTCATGCTTCTCGAAACACTGGAGCAGCTCGAGCGCAACGCCCAAGCGAAGCGCCTAGCGCGCGCCCTTCGTCGCGACCCGCTCACGGACCCGGGCGTGCGCACAGCCATCGGCGAGATGTACCTGCGCTTTGGCGACGAAGCGGAAGCGCGCCGCGTCTTCGGCGAAATCGTCGAGTTCGCGCCGGACGACGCCCTGGCCCGCCGCCGCCTCGGCGACCTCTTTCGCGCCCACGGCTGGTACGAAGACGCCTACCGGCAGTACCAGACCCTGGCGACGATCACGCCAGACGATCCGAGCGTGCTCCTCCTGCTCGCCGGCGCCGCCGCCGGTGCCGGACGCGTGAACGAAGCCCTCGGCCTCGAGCAGCGCGCCGCCGAAACGGCCGCACCCGGTCAAAGCACGGGCCTCGCGCGCACGGCGCTTCTGTGGTCGAGCGTTCGCTTTGCGGAGCTGCGCAAGGCCGCCCGGGACGGGGGCAACGACGAAGACCTTCAGGTGCTTATGAGCCGCATGCGCCGGACGGGCATTCTGCGCGAAGCATCCCAGTTTCGCGCGACGCTCGTTTGGTCCCATCCGGACGCGCAGCTTTCGCTCTACGCGTCCTACCCGCGTCTTCGTCCGACGCGACCGACGGACATCGCGCCGGAGTTTGGCCTCGAATCCTTCGACGTGCCCGAGCAGGAAGACGGCACCTACCGCATCGAAGTGCGCCGACAGGCCGCCGCGACCCGGCGGGGCCACGCGACGGCGCAGAACGCCAAGCTCGTGCTCCTTTGGAACGAGGGTACGGCGGAAGAAAAGATCGAAATCCTCGACCTCAGCTTTGAGGGTGATCAGAGCGTGCGCGCCTTCGAAGTAACCGGTCCGAACCTGCGGGAGGTGTCCCGATGAAGCGCTTCGCTCCCTTTGCTCGGACCAGCACCCTCGCCCTTCTTGCACTCACCGCCTGCGGCGGAAACGAAGCCGCTCCGGGGAGCGGACCGGGATCCACCGTCGGCACGGTGCATTCGATCGCCGGCGCGTACCAGCTTGGCGAAGACAGCCAACGCGGCGTGCAGCGCATGCAAACGGGCGCCGAGCTCTCCGTCGGCGAAGGCGCGCGCGCAAGCCTTGAGCACGACGCCGGACCGTGGATCCTGCTGGATGGCTCGACCTCCGTGAGCGCGGACCTCGAGTCCGTCACGCTCCAGTCCGGCAAGCTCTTCATCGACGCCCGGCGCGGCGCCCTGCGCGTGGCGACCACCGGCGGCGAGATCCGCGCCGAAGGCGCCACCTTCGCCGTGGAAGGCAACACCGTGTACTGCGCGAGTGGCGAACTTACGTGGACCGCCGAAGGCGGCGAAAGCGGCCTGCTGGCCCAGGGCGAATCGCTCGCCTTCGACGGTTCACCGGCAGCGAGCGCCGCCGGCCTTTGGGACGACTGGACCGGCGGCCTTGCGGACCCGGCGCCCTGGCACCTTCCCGAGAGCAGCTACGTCGGCTCTCTTCTCGGGCGGCGCCCGAACGAGCTCGGTAAGGCACGCCGACCGATCAGCGTGCGCGCCCACGAAGTGGACGTGGCCATTCGCGGCGACTTCGCCATCACTACCGTCACCCAGACGTTCTTCAACGCCGAGAGCGAAACGCTCGAAGCCCACTACGCGATGCGCCTTCCGGATGGCGCGATCGTGTCGTCCTTTTCGGCGGACATGGGCAACGGATTCATGAACGCGTCCGTCACGCCCCTCGAGTGGAACGTGAACCCCTACTACACGCCCAGCGAGCAGCGCCTCGCCTACGACGGCGAAGGACGGGTGCGCGCGCGCGTTTCACCGATCGGCCCCGGCGACACCGTTCGCCTTCGCACGACCTACGCCCACTGGATGGATCGGCGCGGCGACACGCGCACCTACGTCTACCCGATGGTCGACGCCGGCAGCGAACCGCCCCTCGTCGGTGAGTTTCGTTTGACCGTGGACACGAGCGGCAATCGCATCACCGCCACGCGTGCCGGTATGGGCGCCGAAGTCGAAGACGGACGCGTGGTGCTTCGCCGTAGCGACTACCGCCCCACGGCGGACTTTCACCTCGACTTGATCGAAGCGGGCAGCGCGAGCGAGGACGCCGTGGCCTACATCGTCACGGCCCCAGCCTACGAAGCGGGCCTTTCGGAAGTTGCCGCCGACGGCGATGAGCGCTTCGTGCTCGTCGACATGCCCACCTCGGCATTGAACGGCTGGGACGAAGGCGAAGAAGGCGGCGTGCCGCCGCTCGATCTGGCGCTCGTTGTCGACGTGAGCGGCGGTACGGCCCCCGAAGACCTCGAGCTTGCGCGCGCCGTCGTCGAATCGACGCTGCGTCAGCTCGCGCCGGACGATCGCGTTTCGCTGCAGTTGGGCGACGTTCGCGCCCATCCGCCCGAAGGCCTGGACGGCACCTTCCTTTCGGCCACGCCGGAAAACGCCGAGCGCCTGCTCGAAGCGCTCGCGTCCGTGCCGCTCGGCGGCGCGACGGACCTGGGGGCGATGCTTCGCGACGCGTCGGAGCTTGTGGCCGACGCCCCACGCGGCGCCGTGCTCTACGTCGGCGACGGCACGGCCACCACGGGCCAGCTCGACGCGACGGCCATCGGCGCGCGCCTTGCCACCGTGGAAGGTGCGCCGCGCATCTTCGCCCTGGCCCTCGGCGAAGCGAGCGGCACGGACTTGCTTCGCCGCATCACGGACCGGACCGAGGCGGTGTCGCTGCGCACGGACGCGGCGCGCGCGATCATGCGCATTCTCGCCGACGCCACGCGCCCGACCCTGCGCGGCGCCACCGTCGACTTCGGTGAAACGGTGGAGCGCGTCTACCCCTCCATGCCGACAACGCTCACGCTCGATCGCCCGTTGCGCTTTGTCGGTCGCCTGCGCGGCGACATGCCCGACGCGATCGTGCTTCGTGGACGCCGCGCCGGCGAAGACGTCGAACGCACCATCAACGTACGCAACGGCACCGTTCAAGACGACGGCGACATCCGCCGCCGCTGGGCGTCGTCCCGCCTCCTCGAGCTCGTCGATCAAGACGCGGGCCGCGAAGCGCTCGTTTCGCTCGGCATGCGCTACGACCTGCTCACGCCCTGGACGAGCCTTTCCGCCGGCATGGGCAAGGGCGCGCCCTACAACCCCGTCGTCACCTTCGACCGTGACCCCGTCGAATCGGTCATCGTCGCGCCCGCCGCCCGTACGGGCTGGCGCCGCCGCGAGCGCGCACGGTCACGAAGCACGCGCGTCGCCGCCGAAAGCACCTGGACCCCGCGCGTTCGGCCGGACGTTACGAGCGCTGGAAGCGGAGACGGCGGGCTGGGCCGCGAAGCCGTCCGGCGAACGCTGGAGAGTAGCGAACGCGGGCCGCGCGCCTGCTACGAGCGGCGCTTGATCACACGTCCGGACCTTTCGGGCATGGTGCGCGTGTCCGTGACCGTCGACGGCGACGGCGCCGTGCAAGACGCGAAGCTCGACGGCCAAAGCTTGGGCGAAGCAGACGTCGCCGCATGCGTCGTCACGGAGGTCTCCGGCCTCCGATTTCCCGCCACGGGCGGAAGCCGCGTCACCGTGAGCTACCGCTACGACCTGAACCCCCAGGCCGCCATTGGGGTGCGCCGAAGCTGCTCGGACGCATCGCGCCAAGGGCTGACGACGCGCCGCGCCCTCTGGCGCGAACGGCTCGCCGCGAGCGCCGGCGCCGCAGGCGCCGTGGCCGTGTGGAATCAAGCGCGCGCCCAGTGCGAGCTCCCGAGCTGGAGCAGCAAACGCGCCCTTCTCGACCTCATGATCGCGAGCGTTTCCAGCCTCGACGGTCTCGTGAGCCTGCACCGCGGCCTGCGCGGCGACGGTAGCGCGCGCGCCCATCTGCGCCGCGCGATCCTGCGCCGGGTGCACACGCCCCAACAGGTGCAGTACGTGCGCCGCGCGCTCGGCCTCGAAGCGGACGTCGACTGGGACTATTTCTCCGCCCGCTGGAACCGCGGCGACGACGCCGCGCGCCTCGCGCTTGTGCGCCGCTGGCTCGAGGTACTCGGCGACGAACTCGACCTGCGCATTCGCGAGATCGCCCTTCTCGAAAGCCTCGGCCGCATTCCCGAAGCGCGCCGACGCGCCCGCGAGCTGCGCGCCCATCCGCTGGCGGATGCGGCCGCCTACGCCGCCGTGGGCGAGTTCTTCCTGCGCCAGGGCGACGAAGACGAAGCCAAGCGCATCTTCTCCGAGCTCGTCGAAGGCACGCCCTACGACCCATGGGCGCGGCGCCGCCTCGGCGACCTCTACCGGGTGCACGGCTGGTACGACGACAGCTACCGCGAGTACGAAAGCCTCTCGCGCATCAGCCCGGCGGATCGCGACGTGCTCCTATTGCTCGCGCGCGCCGCCGCGGGCGCGGGCCGCGTCGACGAGGCGCTGCGCCTTGAAGAGCGACTCGCCGAAGGGCGCGCTGCGGGCTCCTTCGGTGGCACAGCCGGCATCGCCCAGCTCTGGTCGCTGACGCGACTCATCGATCTGCAGC
>JBCCRV010000533.1:0-5580 GCA_039201085.1 Myxococcota bacterium
CGAGCGTGTGTTTTCTTCTTGGTCTCTCTTTGGTCATCGTGAACTCCATTATGTCGGTGTCCACGAAAGCGGGGTAACTCCAGGTTGAAGGGTGAAGGGTGAAGGGTGTAAAGAGTGGAGAGTGGGTGCAAAGAGTGAAGGGTGGGTCTGAACGCGGCTTGCTGCGGAATGCATCACCGCTCCGCGCTCCACTCTCCACCCGCTCCGAGGGGCACCACCGACGCGATCCCAAATCGCCGTTGGCTTAGCTGTACAAGCCGGCGCGTAGGCCTTGACCGTCCGGGCCTTCGTCGAAGCGCAGCGAGAGACCGTGGCGCTGGGCGACGTCGGCCGCGATCGATAGGCCCAGTCCTTGGCCCGTCGGTGCGCGTTTGCGCGCTTCGTCCGAGCGAAAGCGCCGCTCGCCAAGTCGTGCGCGCTGCTCTTCCGGCACGCCCGGGCCGTCGTCGATCACCTCGAACCGAAAGCCGGCGGACGTCTCTTCGAGAATGACGGCGACGCGCCCTTCGGCGTAGCGCACGGCGTTGTGCAGCAGGTTGCTCATCGCTTGCTCAAGGAGCGTCGGGTCACCGGCGCGCGAAAGGCCCGGCGCCACAGCGACGTTCAGTTCAAGTCCACGGGCGCGCGCGATGGGACGGTGCCGCTCCACGACGCGGGCGCCGATGGCGCTAAGGTCGACGGGCACGTCGCTGACTTCGATGGCACCCTCGAGCCGAGCCGCCGCCGAGAGGTTCTGCAGGAGCGATGCGATGTAGTGGGATTCTTCAAGAGCCGAGCGTAGCTCCGGCCGTTCGTCGCCCTTGGCAAGGCGGGAAAGGTGGCCCTGAAGCACGGTGAGCGGAATCATGACGTCGTGCATCGTCGAGGCGACGTACTCGCCGAGCGTTCGCTCCCGGGCGGCGATCGTCTCGAGCTGATCCTTGAGCGTTTGGCGGTCCGCGTCGATCGCCGCGGCAAGCTCGTCGAGCTCGTCCTTCGATCCGCCGCCGGCCTTCACGAGTTCGCCTTCGCTCTCGAGGGCCCGCCGAATGCGCCGAATGCGGCGCACGACCGGACCGGCGGAAAAGAGCGCGATCGCGGCGGCCAATAGGCCGGGCAGAAGCGCAAAGAGCGGCCGAATGCGCGGCGGCGCGCGCCGCTCGAGCGCCACGATCGAACACGGTCCTTCGCCGATGCGGGCCGCTAGGCGAAAGTGCTCGTCGCCGAGCACACGGGCCCGGTCGCCCACTTCGAGCTGCGCGACGAGTTCAGGGTCGAGGGCCGCGGGGCGGCCGAAGCTGCTCTCGTAGTTGGCGTCGTAGAAGCGCACGCGGCGGCGGCGGCGCAGGGCGCGGCGACCCCGTCGATGACCGGACGACGCAAGCTCGCAGAGCGGCTGCAGACCTTCGCCTTGCTCGACGAGCGTTTGCTCGAGCCGCTCGGCTTCCTGCATGCGCCGAAGGTGGCTTCCGAGCACGTAGGTACCCAAAGTGACCGGAAGCACCGTCAGCGCCAAGGTAAGCGCCAGCTTTGCGCGAAGGCTCACGTCGCTTCCGCGTCGAGGCGGTAGCCGATGCCCCAGACCGTCGCCAGTTGGGGCGCGGCGGGCCCGAGTTTTTTGCGAAGGCGAGAAATGTGCACGTCGAGGGCGCGCGGCGTGCCCTGCTCGGGATCGAGGGCGCCATCGACGAGCGCTTGGCGGCTGATGGGCTGCCCGGGCCGGCGGGCAAGCATGGCCATCACGTCAAACTCGGCGGCGGTCGTGGTGATGGCGGTCCATTCGCCATCCGCTTTGCGGGCGAGCTGGCGAGCGCTGAAGTCGATGCGCAGGTCGCCGACGGTGCGCTGGTCGACGTCCTTGACGACCTCCGGGCGGCGCAGCCGTGCAGCGACGCGGGCGAGAAGCTCTTCCGGCCAGAAGGGCTTCGTGAGGTAGTCGTCGGCGCCGAGCTCGAGGGCGCGCACCTTGTCGGTCGTTTGATCACGCGCCGAGAGAATGAGAACGGGCACGTCGGACCGGGTTCGATAGATCTTCAGCAGGTCCAGTCCGTACGTGCCCGGAAGCATCAGGTCGAGCACGATCAGGGTGGTGGGTTCGAGGGCGACGCCCTTTGCTTCATCGCCGTCCTGAATCCAGCGCACGTCGTGGCCCGCTTCCTCCAAGCTCTGTTTGATCTGAGCGCCCAGCGCGTCGTCGTCTTCTACGAGCAGGATCATGGTGCGCTCACGTACGGACTCTGCCTTAGCACCTGACCTTGCTGGGGCGTGAGGCCCAGGGTGCCGATTTGGTCGACGGCAGGAAACATGAGGTTGTCGCGCGGGTCGCCCTCGCCCGTTCCGTCCGCCGTATCCATGAGGTTGTCCGGAAAGGTGTTGGCGTTTTGCACGACGTGAAGGAGCCCAAGGAAGTGGCCGATCTCGTGGGCGAGCACGCGCGCCCAGGCTTCCGGAACGGCTTCGAGAAGCTCGACGCTAACGACGATCGCTTCGCCCTGCGCCGTGAAGATACCGGGGATGCCCGGCGATAGGCCCGCTAGGGCGGAGCCGATGTCGATGCGCCGGGTGCCATCGAAGACGATGCATCGAAAGGCGCCGATGAACGCGATCGGCACGTGACCCGGGCGCGCGCTAACGCGGCGGCCGATGCGACGAATCGCCCGGCTCGGGTTGCAGCTGTCATCCTCGAGGCGAAGCGTTCGCGGCAGGTCGGGCACATCCGTTGCGACGACGTTGCGAACACGAATGTTCACGCCTTCATACACGCGGTCGACCACGGCGAGCGCGTTCATGATGGCTTCGCTTTCGAGGGCCGCGTCCGCCGAGAGCGCCGTACCCGGGCCGATAAGCAACTCGAGGTCCAGGGCGCCGAGGTCGCGCATGCCTTCACGGCCAAGCACGCGCGCGTGAACAGTGGCGCCCGTCGCCCGCCGGCGGACGTCGTTGATGCCCAAGCGGCGGTCGATGTCGCGATCGACGGCAATGGCCTGGACGCCGAGCGACCAGCGTCCCGGCTCGAGCACCGTCGTAGCGTCGTTTGGAAAGCGAAAGGCGCCGTCGCCCTGCCGTCCGAGTAAGACGTTTGCGAGGTCACGCGTTTCGGGAAAACCGTTCGTGAGCTGCGCCGCCGAGCCGCTGAAGGTGCCGTCCGCAAGCAGGGGCAGAAGCTCTCCGCTGGGCGGCCGGAGCGAGGTGAGCATGACCCAGCGTTCGGGCTCCGTGCTCGCCGCGATCTCCAGGCTGGTGACGCCTTCGGGCACGTCGAACTCGAGCCGAAGGGGGCCGTCGGCGCTGCCTTCGCCAAGCATCGCGAAATCCGACGGGACCGGTCGCCGCTCGCGCCACGTGTCGAAGTCCTCGAGGACCGCTTCATCGAGGCATCCGGCGCTGAGCAGCGCGGCAACGATGAGCAGGCGCCTCATGGAGGCGACATCGTAGGCGCGAGCATGGGTGCTCGCCCAGCCCTGAGCTCCTGAATTCGCACAGTGAACACATCGAGCACGTCCATCAACGCTTCTTCGGCGACGGCGTCGCCCAAATCGCCAAGGGCGCGCGCAAGGGCTTCGAGGGTGCAAAGGCGGCCCGGGCGACGACCTTCGCGCAGGCGATAGCGACTTGGCTCCGACACGTCGACGGTGACGAGGGGCAAGTCGAGGAGCGGCGGTCGGCGAGCGTACTGCTTGGCGCGTCGCCACGTTCCGTCGACGACGATCAGTGGCCGGCCGCGATCCTCCGGCGTGAGCCGACGGCTGCCGCCCGGAAAGAGCAGGAGCGCGCCGTCCGGCACGCGCGCCGGCGGCCCAACGTGCCACTGGGCGCCGAGGGCCACCTTCGCCATATAGCCCGTGTTGGTCGTGCGCCGCTCTTCGACGCGATCGACGATGAAGTGGATCGGCGAGGGCGGCGTGAGCTCGGGCAGCACGTCGCAAACGCAGCAGCACAGGCGTACGCGGCAGCGAATGCAGCGGGCGCCGCGCACGCCGCGCATGGCGCCCCGGCGAGGCGGTCGATCGTTCACGCGGGCGTGGGCGCTTCGGAGAAGGCGGGCGGCATGAACTCGTGGTCGTCGCTGAGCTCCCGACGGGGCGTCGGCGCCGAAGGGCTTGGTTCGGTGGCGATGGCGTCAAAGTCGCGAAGAAATGTGCGCAGCTCCTGCCGAGTCTCAGGGGGCAGCTCGACGCGCTCGCCGCACGCGTCAAAGGAAGCGTCGGGGGCGGCCACCAAGCGGCGAAGGGCTTCCACGCTGAGACGGCCCGTCAGGGCGTCGTAGACGCTGCCTTCACGGCTCACGCCGGCCCAGCGGAAGACGAAGTGACCGAGTTTGTCCTCGTCGTAGAAGGTGATGCCCTTGCATTCGACCCATTCGGCGCGGTCTCGGGGCAAGCCGATGAGCACATCCACGCGAAGATCGTCCCGTTCTGGTGTGCCCGTCACGTCTAGCCCGGCCCAGCCGAGCGTGGAAGGGGCGTAGTCGAAATTGAGGCGGGCTTCGACGCTGGGAAAGAGTTCGAAGCGCTCATCCTCGATCGCCGACGAGCGCGCGCCCACGGGCCGATGGGCCGAGAGGCAGAAAAGCGCGGTCATGGCGATGAGCGTTCGCACCAGCCGCATCATGGCACACTTTGACGAGGGGTGGTTCGGGCGCGACTTCGCTGACGCCCAGCGGCGGTGCGCTTCCGGACGCGCGCGTTTCTTCGCGAACCGCCCTGCATCGAAACGTCAACGCCCTGGGGCCCACAAGGCGGACGGGGGTCAGGCGGAACGTGTCTGGAACCTCGAAGGAGCCAGGTTTGATCGGTGGAAAGCCCGGTTCCGCCCGCGATCGCCCGCCCACGGAACCGTCTTGGCCCAGTTGCCGCACCGCCCATCGACCGCCGAGCCAACCGCAGGTCGTGGCGTCGATCTTTGGCGCAAACGCCACCGTCGTTCCGCGGTGGCGGGGATCGTCAAAACTCGAGGGGACCGTCGTCTTCACAGAGGAAGCGAGGGAGGACATCCGTGTTCCCCACGAGCGTTCGCTGCCCTTGCGCGAACGAGATGCAGTCGTTCGGCGTCACGATGCGGTCCGCGTGCGTGCCATCGAAGTATTCGATCGATGGCTGCGCGGAGGTCGCTCGGACCAGAAGCTCGTCCCAATGCCACGTGAATCCACCCGCCGAGGGTGAGAGGTTTCCGCCCATGCCCGGGCCTTGGCCGTCTTTCGTGCCCGTGTAGTTGTGAAAGGCCACGACCACGCGCACCGGTCCGCTTGGGAACGAGCCTTCGGTGCTGACCCAGTCGAAGCCGCCATCGGTACGCTCGATGCCGAAGGAAAGCGTTCCGTCCCCGTTGTCGCGAAAGATGTGCTGGTAGCGGGCTCGAATGCCGAGCGTTTCTTCGTGCACGTAGGCCGTTTGGCAAAACCCTTCGGACGGACAGGGGGGAAACTCGCCGTCGCCATCCGGACGGACTTCGCGGTTCCACGCATCGAAACGAATGCCGTCGGGCGCGGACGGTCGCGCGATGGTGAGCCCGGTCCCCTCCTGCGAGTCCGTCGAAGCGCCCGCCGCTCCGATGTCGTTGTAGTCCCAGCCGTCGTTGCAGGGCAGGTCCGGAATGCAGGGC
>JBCCRV010000534.1:0-5573 GCA_039201085.1 Myxococcota bacterium
AGCGCTTCGGCAATCGGGCGGAGCGCGCCGCGAATCGCGGCGCGAACGACCGAATCGCGCAGCCGGTCGTTCGGTGCGCCGCGCGCCGCCGCGCGTCCCGACAGCACGGCGCGGACGGCGCCGCCGCGGCGACGAGACACGATGAGCGACACTTCGCACTCAAGCTCGAGACGGCCCGGCGACTCGCGCTCCTCAAAGCGCGTCACCGCCGCCGACACGACATACGCCGCGCGGCCTCGTCCCGTGACGCGCACGCCGTCCGCCTGCCGGAGCTCCGTGGCCATGACCCGCTGAAGCGAAGGCCGAGCCGCTTCCGGACCCTGCAGCGCACCGACGGCGATGTTGGCGCGCCGCGGCCGCTGGGCCGACGAGACGTTAAGGGATAAGGCCGCCGTCAGGGCGATCGCCCACATGATTCCCGTTCGCATCACCCGCTCCTTCGCCACTTCCTTGGGCTAAGGCATCCGGGTCCGATGCCGCAAAAAAACGGCGGGCGTTGACTGGCCGTCCTTCGCCCCGCAGCCTGGCCGCACCATGACGCACCCCCCCCGTTCAATCTCGAAGGTTCTGGTGGCTAACCGCGGCGAAATTGCCGTGCGCGTGATTCGAACGCTACGTGAGATGGGCATTCGAAGTGTGGCCGTCTTCAGCGATCCCGACCGCGACGCCCTGCACGTTCGCATGGCCGACGAAGCGTACGCACTGGGCGGAACTACGAGCGCGGAGAGCTATCTGCGGCAGGAGCTGATCCTGGAGATCTGCAAGAAGGCGAAGGTCGATGCGATTCATCCCGGCTATGGATTCCTGAGCGAAAACGCGGGCTTCGTTCGCGCGTGCGAGGCCGCCAACGTCGGCTTTATCGGTCCGAGCCCGAGCGCCATTGAAGCGATGGGGAGCAAGACTGCGGCGCGCCAGAAGATGATCGAAGCGGGCGTCCCCGTCGTGCCCGGCGCGGAATCCGGCGACGTGGAGGATCTCAAGCGAAGCGCGGACGAGCTGGGCTACCCCGTCATGCTGAAGGCCTCCGCTGGCGGCGGCGGCAAAGGCATGCGCCTCGTGCAGAACGCCGAAGATCTGCCGGACTCGCTGGCGCGCGCGCGCTCGGAAGCGCTCGGCGCCTTCGGCGACGACACGGTGTACATCGAAAAGGCGATCGTACGCCCCCGCCACGTCGAGATTCAGGTGCTCGCCGATGGCGAGGGCAACACCGTGCACCTCTTCGAGCGCGACTGTTCGATTCAGCGGCGCCACCAGAAGGTGGTGGAGGAAGCGCCCTCGCCGGCCGCGTCACGCGAAACGGTGGAGGCGATGGGCGAAGTCGCCGTTCGTGCCGCCAAGGCCGTGAACTACGTCGGCGCAGGCACCGTCGAGTTCCTGCTGGCCGAAGATGGCTCGTTCTACTTCCTCGAAATGAACACCCGCCTGCAAGTGGAGCACCCGATCACCGAGCTGATTACCGGCCTCGACCTTGTTCGCGAGCAGGTGCGCATCGCCGCCGGGGAGACCCTTGGCTATAGCCAGGCGGCTCTAAGCGCGCGCGGCCACGCCATCGAGTGCCGCGTCTACGCGGAAGATCCCGCGATGGGATTCATGCCTTCACCCGGCGTGATCGACGTGCTCCGCACGCCCGCCGGTCCCGGCGTGCGCGACGACTCGGGCGCGTACGAAGGCGTGGAAATCACGCCAAACTACGACCCGCTTGTCAGCAAGCTCTCGGTTTGGGCGCCCACGCGAGCCGCCGCGATCGATCGGATGCGACGCGCGCTCCTCGAGTACGTCGTCGGTGGCATCAAAACGAACCTGCCGTTTCACATTCGACTCATGGACCACCCGGACTTCGTGGAAGGCAAGTACGACACGGGCTTCATTGCGGCGCACGAAGAGGCGCTGCTGCGCGGCGCGCTCCCCCAACACGATGCCCTTCTCGTCGCTGCGGCCTTGGTGAAGCATCACGAAGGCGGCCGGCCGGCGGCGGCGACGGCAGCGAGCGCCGCCCCGATTTCGGCGTGGCGTCTCGCCGCACGAACGCGCCTCTAGCCCTCAAGCGAGCTTCGCGTGATTGAGGGTCGGACGTTTCGCTTCTCGTAGGTACTCGTCACAGCGCGGGCGCGATGGGCGCCCGATCGCCGACTCCCGCCCCCAAGGACCCCGGTGGCCAGCCTTCCGTGACGTCACAGGCTTGTGACATCGCGCACGCCGGTCCATAGTCATCGCCCCAGCGATCACGGATTCTGGGGCTTCCTGCCCATGTCCCGACCTGCCCAGCTCTCCTTTCCGCGCCGCATTCTCTACCTCACAGAAGATCCGGAGCTGATCGCAACGCAGCTCGGGGGCGGCGACCTGGAGTTTGACCCCGAGCGGCCCCTTCGAAACAACATCTCGACGGACGAGATCACTCCGGGCTGGGTGTGCTTCTACTACGATGAAACGCTAGGGCGCTACTCGATGGTCGGCTTGAAGGGCGGCGTCATCGAGAAGGATTCGATCAAAGGCGGCGGTTTCGACGTGATCGTGAGCGGCCTCTCGAAGGGCTGCGGCTCTTCGCGGGAAACGGCGCCCTTCAGCGAGCTCGCCGCGGGCATCAAGCTCGTCGTCGCCAAGAGCATCGAAAAGATCTACGGCCAGAACTGCCAGAATATCGGCCTACTGACGACGACGGACTTCTCGATCCTGGAGCGCATTCTCGAGGGCGAGTCGATCGCCCTTGAGTCGTTCACCGACGGCCTGGACCCAATCAGCGCGGACATCGTCCGCTACGGCGGCCTCTTCGCCTACAACAAGGCTCGCCTCGCCGGAGAAGTCTCACCCCCCGCGATCGAAACGGCGGCCCGACCGATGACGCTGGTCGAAAAGATCATCGCCAAAAACGCCATCGCCGACGCGAAGACCGGGCGGCTCGGCGTGCCCGCCGTCAAACCCGGCGATGCGCTCTTCGTGCGCGCCGACGTACGCTTTAGCCATGAGTACGTCACGCCGATGGCGGACTCACTCTTTCGCGCTGCCCTGGGTCCGGATGCGTCGATCACCGATCCCGAAAGCGTCTACACGTTCCGCGACCACCTCACCTTTCTCGGCGACGTCATGGCGCCGGAAAAGCGCGAGATGGGCCTGCTCGAGAAGGCCGACGGCCTTGCCGTCACGCAGGAGAGCTTCTCGAATAAGCACGGCCTGAAGCTCTATGGCGAGGCTCCGGCCGGGGGCAGCGAAGCGATCTGCCATAACGCAGTCGTCGAAGACCTTGCCCTGCCGGGAGACCTCGTCATCGGCACGGACAGCCACACCTGCATGGCCGGCGTGCTTGGTGCCTTTGCCTTCGGTGTCGGCAGCACGGACATGGCCAACAGCTGGTACACGAAGGACGTGCGCGTACGCGTGCCCGAAAGCGTTCGCTTTGTGCTGCAAGGCGAGCTTCGCCCTGGCGTAAGCGCCAAGGATCTGATGCTGCACATTCTTGCGCAGCCCTTCTTCCAAACCTCGAAGGGCATCGGCAAGGTGCTGGAGTTTGCGGGCCCGGCCATCGCAGACATGCCCCTCGATGAACGCGCCACCCTAACGAACATGGCCGTGGAAGCGGGCGGCTTCACCGGCATCATCGAAGCCGACGAGGTCATCGTAGACTACCTCGTCAAGCAACGCGGACTAACCCGTGAGTCGGTCGAAGAGGGCCTTCTCGAGAGCGACGAAGGCGCCGAGTACCTCGAGACCATCGATATCGATCTGAATGCTGTGGTGCCGATGGTCGCCACGCCGGGCGACCCGCGCAACGGCGTTTCGATGAGCGAGCTCCCCGAAGGCATCGCGATCGACATCGCCTATGGCGGTTCGTGCACGGGCGGCAAGAAGAGCGACATGGACATGTACGCCCAGGTCTTCGCCGCGGCGACGAGGCGCGGCCTGCGCGTTCCCGACCATGTCGAATGCTACATTCAGTACGGCAGTCAGCAGATCCGGGCCTACGCGGAAGAACGAGGCTACCCCGCGATCTTTGACGCGGCGGGCGTGACGCTGATCCCACCGAGCTGTGGCGCATGCATCAACGCGGGGCCCGGTGCTTCACGCGATCGCTCGCAGGTCTCGATCAGCGCGCAGAACCGGAACTTCCCGGGCCGCTCCGGACCCGGAAAGGTGTACCTCGCGAGCCCACTGACCGTCGCCGCTTCGGCCATTGCCGGAAAGATTGTCTCCCCCGAAGAACTCCTCGGCTTGAAGGCTCCTGTCGAAGCCGCTTCGCCGCCGCTGTCCGTGTAGGTAGCGCGCCTCTTCGACTTGTGCCCAAGGCCGCTCCGTCCACACTGCGCGTCATGGGCGAGCCCCAAATCCCCCCCAACGCCAAGGCACTGCTGGTCTGGAACTCGCCGACGGAAACGGACTTTGCCCTCCTGCCGGACCAGTCGCTTTCCGCTGAGCGCGGGAGCGCCTGGCTGCGCGAGAGCACCGACGACAAAAACGTCATCCCCATTCTTTCTCCGGAAGACCACGAAGCGCTGCCGCAGCTACCGGCGCCGCCCCTCTGCCTCGGCCGAACGCAGCCCATTGGGCGCGGCATTCATCTCGAGCTGCGGTTTCAACGCGCCCTCGAAGGTGCGGAGACCGAACTCGTGGAACGCCTCTTCAGCCTCGCATCGCACGCCCTCGGCCAGGGCCGAATCGAACATGGCGAGCGCACGATTCGCTGGCGACTCGAACTTCGCGAAGGTGTGGATACCCAGCTCCTGCGCGGGCACTCCTATTGGCTCGTCGAGCAGCTTGCGCGCCTGCTTCCCGTCGAAGGCGCCGACGTCCTGGGCGCCCCGGTCGATAGGAGCTCGCGCCTTCCGCCCTGGCTGGCCCCCGTCGCGATCATGGTGGGTGCGGGCGTCGCTGGAAGCGTGCTCGAAGGCGGAGCCGCCGCCCGAACGGCGGCGCTGATCTGGGCCTTTGGACCGCTTGTGGCCACCTTTCTTTTGCGCCGGCGCATCGGGGAGGCGGGGCGAACACTCGCCTGGTCCGCCGCCACGCTGCATGCCCTACTCCAGCTTGCCGGCGCCTACGTGTTCGCCCAGCCGCAGCAGATTTGGCCCTTGCCCGAGGACCTCAGCCAAATTGTGACCTACCAGCAAACGCTGGTGGGCAATCTGGAGAAAGTGCTGTTCGCATCCCGAATCGCAGGCCTCCTGTGGGCGCTGGCCTTTGTCGCCAGCGTCCGCATGGGCGATCGCTCGCGGATGTAGTCCGATCTCGGCCGTGTTGCCAAACTCACCGCCCTACACTGCGTTCAGGTTGCGTGCGATTTTGTGTCCGCGAGCGGCAGGAATCGTCGAGGGCTTTCAACGTGAGGGGACGGCGAAAGCCGTGCGTGCGGCGGGGTGCGGCAAATGGCCGCGGATTAGATCGGCGGCGTTTGGCGCTTCCGACCGAGCGCGCATCGAGCGGGGAGCTCTGTCTCGCTCGCTTCAGGCGACCCGCCCAGGGGCCGTTGCCCGGGTGAACGCGGGTGGCGTGGGCGGACTCAACTTGACCCCGCCGGTGCTTCCTCCTAGAAAAGTTTCAGCGTCGGTTGAAAGTTCGACGCATGAGGAGAACATATGCGGGCG
>JBCCRV010000535.1:0-5566 GCA_039201085.1 Myxococcota bacterium
GCCATCACGGCAACGCCGTGCGGCGCGTAACCCTCATAGATCAGCTCCTGGTAGTCCGCCGCGTCCTTGCCGAGGGCGCGCTTGATCGCGTTCTCGATCTTGTCCTTCGGCATGTTGACGGCGCGCGCGTTCTGAATCGCGCGCCGGAGCGCCGGGTTGTTTTCGGGAAACTCGCCGCCCTGACGTACGGCCACGGCAATTTCACGGCCGCAGCGCGTGAAGGCCTTCGACATGCGGTCCCACCGCGCGAACATCGTGGCCTTACGTGTCTCAAAAATGCGTCCCATACACCTTCGGCGTACCCCAAGGGTATGCGGGAGTAAAGGCCGGCTATGCCCGCCGCAGGGTGGCGATCAAAAAAGCCCGAGCCGACGTCGGCCCGGGCTAATGAGTGAGAACGAAACGTACGTTTAGATTTGGAAAGTCACCACGGGAACGCGCTGGTTTGGCGCGAGGTTGTTGCTGTAGGTACCAATGATGCTCCCGCCCACCGCGACCGAGAGGGTGAACTGGGTCATGCCGTTACGCGTGCTGCAGTCGCCGTTCCAGTAGTTAACGTCGACTCCGTAGGAGCCGTTCGGCGGGTTTTGCTGGTCCCAGTAGACGTTCTCGGTGCTGTAACCGCCGGGCTGAAACGTGCTGCGGTCGCACGCGCCGCGGGCGTCGTGATCGAGACGTCCACCGGACGGGCTCTGGGACGCGCCGTAGTAAATCTCGAAGCCCGTCGGGTCCGTGACATACATGTCGAGGTCCGCGCCCGTATTCCACCCGAGGGTGATCTGAATGTTGCCGCTCTGGTAGCCGCAACCTTCATCGATGATGCCGTCGCAGTTGTCGTCGAGACCGTTGCAGACTTCCTGGGCGCCTTGCTGGCAGGTCGCTTCGACGACGGTCACGCCCGAAGCGGCCTGGGGCGTCTGAGCCTGAACAACCACGGTGGCGTTGGGCTGCGGCGGCGGCGGCGTGTTCGCCTGCACCGTTACGCGTGCGCGGGGCGGACGTGCGTTGGTGCGAACAACGCACGCGCTGTTGAACACGAGGGCGCATACGGTCAGCGCACCGTAGGTCAAAGTCCCGTAGAACAGTCTGGCTTGGGTCATGGTTCGAACGTTTCCTTCTCTCGGGCTGGCGCCGCAGCGTCAGCCGCAATCCTAAAGCTGGTGAAGAATGTGGGCGGGTTTCGAAGGAGACCCCCCGGGGGCGGCCCGCCTTGGGACGCACGAGGCGCGAAAATGTTCATACACCAAGGTGAGGGCCGTCGGGAAGCCTCCCGGCGAGAGCTTTCTCTCGCCCAGCGGACGAACGGGTACGTTTCCGGACGCCTCCCTGGAACGCGGCGATCCATCAAAAACGCCGAAGAACAAGCGGCCTAGCGGTCCTTCGACGCGCCGAAATCGATGCTTCCCGCCTTCATGCGATCGCGCGGCTGCACGCTTCCGCCGAGCGAGGAGAGGCCGATCATCAAGAACAGAAGGCCGCCGCAGAGGCCGACGATACCGGCGAGCTGAGACTCGCCAAGCCCGAACACCAAACCGAGCGCGAGCGCGCCGGTAATCAGTGGAATCGCGATCAACGCGCGCTTGTGCTTCTCCTGCCGAAGCCGAAAGGCCTCCTCAGCTGCGGCTCTCGCCGCCTTTTCCGCGTCTTTTTGCGCTTTGCGCTCGGCCTTTCGGCGCTGCTTTTCGGATTTCTTCGCCATGATCTTACGGTGGGCGCTAACTCAGCAGGCCGCGGCTGATCACCACGCGCTGAATCTCGCTGGTTCCTTCGTAGATCATTGAGACGCGAACGTCACGCAGGGCCCGCTCCACCCGCCTGCCGCGAACAAGGCCGTCGTCGCCGAGGATCTCCACGGCTTCGTTGCAAATGCGCCACGCAGACTCGCTAGCGAAGGCCTTGGCCATCGAGGCTTCGGACGTGAACGGCTCGCCGCGCTCTTTGAGCTGGGCCGCGCGAAGGGTCAGCCATCGCGCCGCCTCCAGGCGGGTTTCCATGTCGGCGATGCGAAAGAGCGCGCCCTGGTCCAGTCCTTCGGACGCCTCGCGTACGAACGCGCGTACGTCTTCGAGCACGCCGCGGGCGATGCCGACCGCCTGCGACGCGATGCCGATGCGCCCGCCGTCGAGCGCCATCATCGCAATGCGAAAGCCACTGCCTCGCGGTCCGAGCATGGCCGATTCGTGAACGCGGACTTCGTCGAGCTCGAGACCCACCGTGTGACTCGCCCGTAGGCCCATCTTGTCTTCATGCTTCGCCGCGCGATAGCCGGCCGCGCTTGGCTCGACGAGAAAGCAGCTTAGCCCGCGGCTTCCTTCGCCGTCCGTGCGAGCCCAAACGACCACGACGACACTTTCATCGCCGTGGCTGATCCACTGCTTCGTGCCGCGAATGACCCACTCACCGTCTTCCAACGTGGCTGTCGTGCGCATACCGCCAGGATCGGAGCCGGCGCCGACCTCGCTGAGGGCGAAGCCGCCCCGCCCACCGCCGGCGAGCCTGGGGCAGTAGGTCTCGATCTGCTGCGGCGTTCCGAAGGCCGCGATGACCTCTCCGACCATATTGGTGACGCCCATCGTCACGGCCGTCGACGCGCAACCTCGGGCGATCTCCATCATCGAGAGCGAGTACGCGATCGTACTCCGGCCAGCGCCTCCGAGCTCCTTGGAGCCAGCCACGGACATCAGTCCGGCTTTGCCCATCGTCTCGAAGACCTCCGCCGGAATCGACTCGGTCCGCTCGAAGTCGGCGGCCCGTCCTACGAGATTGGCGCCGATGGCGCGGGCGCCTTCGGCTACGGCAAGGTCTTCGGGAGCGGGTTCAAACTGCACCTCGGAAGCGTAGTACCCCGCGTTGTCGGCGGCGATCGAAAAGAACGGGCGCTAGCGCACGCCTGGCTGGCCATTTTCGCGGCAGGCGCCCGTTTGCGCCGCCAACGATGCACTGGATGGGTCGGCAGCTCCGCTGGGACCCGGAACTCAGATATCGAAGCTGACCTTGGCCGCGTATGACCCGGGGTCCGGCAAGGTCCAGCCAGCAACGGCCTCGCTGACGCAATCGAGGTGGTCTTGGCTCTCCGGGTCGTCGACGACAACGCCCGCGGCAAGCACCTCGCCGCCGGGCGAGACGTAGACCGTCACGCTTCCGCCGCCGCCGCAGCTGCTTCGCACGTCCGGCCCGAGCGACTCCACCGCGTCTGCCACGCGGCTCGAATCCCAAAAGGTCGGCGGACGCACATCTTCAACGAGGTCGAGGTCGAGCGGATACGCAAACTCCGCCTCGCCTCCGCTCGGTCGGGTGAAGCGCACACGGCTGGCCGTATCCAGCAAGCAGCGCTCCGTCTCCCGGTCACCGATCGTACTAGCGCGGCCATACACCCATCGCACCGTTCCATCACGCGCAATGCGAAAGGCCATCTCAAAATGGCCCGCGAGCACTTCCACGTCGTCGAGGCGCGACGTGAAGCAGCGAAGGAAGCGGCCCATCTTAGGCTCGAGGGCGCGCTGGACGGACATCTCGCTGATCGATCCCATCAGGCCCTCGACCTCGACGCCGTCGTTCGGCTCGACCCGTTCGTTGCCGCTCGAACGCTCGGCTTCAGGCTCGGGTTCGGCCGTCTCGCCGCTTCCGCCGCCGCAGGCGCTGAGCGCCAGCGCACACGCACAAAGGTGAACGCGTCGCATCATGCGCCCTTCAGTGCGTTGGCCGAAATCACCACGCGCATGATCTCGCTGGTGCCTTCGTAGATCTCCGTGATGCGCGCATCACGGTAGTGACGCTCCATGTCGTACTCCTTCGAGTAGCCGTAGCCGCCGTACACCTGAAGGGCCTGATGGGTGATGCGCGTGGCGGCTTCAGACGCGAAGAGCTTCGCCATGGCGGACTCCTTGCTGTGGCGAAGGCCGGGGGCTTTCGCGGCCTGGTCCTTTAGCCATGCGGCGCGCAGCGTCAGTAAGCGGGCGGCGTCGAGCTCCATGGCCATGTCCGCGATCTTGAATTGAATCGCTTGCTTCTTGTTGATGGCCTTTCCGAAGGCCTTGCGCTCATGCGAGTACGCGATGGCCTTTTCGAGAGCTGCCCGCGCGATGCCGAGCGCCTGCGCCGCAATCCCGATGCGTCCGCCGTCCAGCGTCGCCATCGCGATCTTGAAGCCCTGCCCTTCGTCGCCGACCCGATAGCGATCGGGAATGCGGCAGTCCTCGAAGAAAATCGTGCAGGAGTGGGCGGCGTGAATACCGAGCTTGTGGTCCGCGGGCTGCGGGTTGTAGCCCGGCGTGCCCTTGGGCACGATGAAGGCTGTGACCCCTCGGGCTCCTTGGCTCGGATCGGTGTTGCAGAACACCAAAATCATGTCCGCGTGCGGACCGTTGGTGATCCAGTTCTTCGAACCGTTGATCACCCAGTCGTCGCCGTCGCGCACGGCGACGGTCTGCATGCTGGACGCGTCCGAACCGCTGCTGGGCTCGGTCAGACCAAAGCAGCCCAGCTTTTCACCGGCCGCTAGGGGCGTCAGCCATTCCTTCTTTTGCTCTTCGTTTCCAAACTTGTTGAGCGGGTCGCACACGAGCGAGTTGTTGACGCTCATGATGACGCCTGTGGACGCACAGGCGGCGCTCACCTCTTCGATGGCCAGCGCGTAGGAGACGTTGTCGGATCCGGCTCCGCCGTAGTCCAAAGGCACGGCCACCCCCATGAGCCCGAGTTCGCCCATCCCCTGCACCAGCTCGGTGGGCCAAGCCGACTCCTCGTCGAGCCGGCGGGCCTGGGGAAGCACCTGATTCGTTGCGAAATCACGGGCGTTCTTCTGAATGAGCTGCTGCTCTTCGGTGAGCTTGAAATCCATGGCGGCGAGCCTGACGGCCTCGGGCCGGGCCGTCAATCGGCCATCGGCGGCGCTGAGGCGCTTCGCTACGGGACGCCCTTGGTTCACGCGCTTCAGACGTTCCCAGCGTAGAGACACGGCCTTCGTGGGCATTCGCGACCAACCCGTGCGCGTGTGGGTAGCGCCCTTCGATGGCGAAATCACAGGGCTTATTCATCTTCTGTGAAGACCTTCACGCTGGAGGTGGACGCCGCCGAAAAAGGCCCACATGTTGATCGCATGTCCTGGTTGGTCTCCTGGTTCGCCCTCACCCTCTCCTTCGCCCTCTGCGCCAAGTTCCTGAAGGGCTTCAAAGTCGAGGGGGGCGTCGGCACGCTCCTCGGGCTCGCTGGCCTTTACGGTCTCATGCTCTTCGCCTTCGACAACTGGATTGTGAGGGGCATCCTCGGAATCTTCAGCCTTGGTGTGTTGTGGATCCCCTGGGTCGGCTCGCTGATCATGGGCACGCTCTTGCTCGTCATCACCGACAAGATGTCCAAGCGTCTAACGATCGACGGTTTCGACGCGGCCTTCTCCGCGGTGCTCATCACCGTCGTGACCCGCTTCGCCGCCGACAAGATCTTCGCGCTCCTCGCCGGCTAGGGCGTGTCTTCAAACTCGCGCGTGTGGATTCGTGGTCCGCTCGTCGGCGAGTTTGCGTCTACGAGGCGAAGGAATCCCCGGTGGATTTCAAGCCGAAGAGATGGC
>JBCCRV010000536.1:0-5551 GCA_039201085.1 Myxococcota bacterium
CCGCGCTCCTTGGCGGAGCGCTGGCTCACGCCCAGGTCTGCGCCCTTCCGTGGGCGAGCCGCCCCGCGGCCGTGTGCGGCGACGCGATCGTCGCGTTCGCGCACTCCGGTGGCGACCCACGCATCACCCGCTTCTCCGCCCGTCGGGCCAGCGCGCGGCGCCTCGCCCGCGAGAGCGGTCAGCGCAGTCTGCGCGCCTTTGTCGATGAAGCGCTCGCCGGTGTGCTGGCCCAACCGGACCAGGCGGCGGCGGTTCATCGCGTCGTCGAGCGGGAACTGCGCGAGGGAAGGGCGCGGGCGCTCGTCGAGGGCGGTGTGGTGCTCGAGCTCAAGGTCCCACGAGCCGGCCTTCGGGCCGCTTGGCCGGCGGCGCCGACGTCGCTGCCGTGGTAAACCGCCGAGCGTGAGCCGTTCGTTCCAACCCTTCCCCATGTTGACCCGCCTTGGACTTGCCCTTGGGCTTTCCGCCTGCGGCGGTCCCCAAGGGCCGGTGACGGGTACGGCGTCCCTTCGCATCGTCGCGGAGCCGGACAACGCCGTGGTGGAGGTCGACGAACGCTACGTGGGCACGGCGCACGTTCTAACAGTGCGTCCACACACGCTGCCCGCTGGGATCCACCGCATCACCGTTCGCTCGCCTGGCTACTTCCCCCACGACCTAGAAGTCGACCTGCCGCCCGGCGAAACGATGGTGCAGATTTCGCTTCGCCCCGAACCCGCTCCCTAGCTCGGCCACGGTGTTTTTGGAGCTCCAGAGTGTCTACAGGCGCTCGATCTTCCGGCGAAGCATCGAGATATTGTAGCTCCCGCGTGCCTTTCCTGCAGTTATGTAGACGGTCACGCTCTGAACGGAATGACGAAAACGAAAAACGAAATCGAACGTCTCTACACCGAAGCCATTGTCTGTGGCTACAAAGTCCTCAAAGCGCCCGAGGAACGCTTGAATCCGGGTGCAGGGAGCTACCTCCGTGAAGAAGTTACGTCCAACAACGCGTTCGCGCTCGAGGCCCACCATACGCGCTTCCGTGTCGTTGTACTCGAGGATGCGGCCTTTCGAATCGACGCACACAACGCCGTACGGTAGCGTGTCCAACTTAGAGGCGTCGAGCTGTCGGAGCAGGCCGGCATCGAAGTCTGCACGATCCTCCACGCCTCGCGATTCGCGCGGTGGCTTTGCGTAACGCGAGATTCCGGGAACGCTGTCGGGCGCCACGGCAACGACGTCGGAGCTCTTTCGTGAACGTGCACGTTCCATATGAAACCCCGGGGACTCGCTTGGGGCCCGTCTCGGAGCGCCGAAGGAGAGTGTGTCGCGTTTGGGGGGCGTGGACGTCCGCTCATCTCGGACGCGTCGAAGTTCTTCGAGCAGCTCATGCCGCTGCTCTTCTGCTTCCCTTAGTCGAGCCTCAAGCTCGGCGAGCCGGTCGTTCGGTCGTTCCGGTTTCATGCCACCGCCTCTAGCGCCACCCGGCGAAGGAAGGCTTCGGTTGAATGCACGGCATCGTCATCGAGTCCGTAGCTGTCGAATCCAACCAGCCAGCGGACCGATCCAGGTACGTACAAGCATGCACCGTCGGTGCGGCGCCATTCTACCGAAGCCGCGTCACCGCGTTCACACCACGCCGCGTTTTCTGCCAACGCACCCAGCGCGGCGAGTTGCTCTGTGGTGGGTATGGCGGCGTCGATCGCCGACACGGCTAGCCCTTCCTCTGTGTATGCTCCAATCCAACGAGCACCTACCGCGGCCGCGGTTTCTCCCAGTGCTGGCTCCACGTGGGCGCGCGCCGGGTGCGCCATTTCGATGTCCGAACGTGGAACGTCTTTCGTCATCTCGTAAACGGCGCGCTCGAACGCATAAGAAGGAAACCCCCCGGATCGCGACAAGCCAACGAGCGCCGAATCGCTGAGGCGCGCGAGCCCTAGTGTTTCCCCGTGGGGCATGCGCGTGAGCAACAGCTCCCCGAATGAAAAGGCTGCGGCTCGGCTGGCCATCGCCGCGAGCGTCTCGCGGACTTCTGCCTCGCCCACCCCGTCACGTTCTAGGCCCTCTTCATCGCCGATAGCGATTCCCGCGAGCATGGTGCTTCCCATGAGTTCGCGGATTACAGCTCGCGGTGTAAGGCGCTCGCGATTCAACCCAAAGCGAATGCGAAACTGTTCGAGTTCGCTAGCCGCGTCAGCGGCCGCAGTCGTGGCCTGGCTAGCCGTTCGCTTCGCCCGTTTCTCCTTGGCGTCGGCGAGAGAGACTTCCTCCGCCGCCTTCGCTGATACCGCTGCCGCAGCTGCGGATCCGCGGGACTTCGCAAAGAAGTACCCGGCGGTAAACGTGGATGCGGCACCCGCCGAAGCGAGCAAAGCGGGAACGATCATGGGCACTCTCCTGTTAGTTTCACGCGGATTTCTCCGTAGGGTTCGTCGGACATTTCGAGGGGCTGGACGCGTACGCGTCGGGTTGGCATGCCTGCGATAACGGCTGCTTCACGTGCAAGCGCGACGCGGCGACCGGCTAAGAATCGTGCGCGCTCGCGGCCCTCCGCGTTGCTGACGCTCGGCGTTAGTTCAAGCACGCAGCGGAGGGAGGGCGCGGCTCGCATCGCAAGCGACCGTAGTGGCTCCAGCGCATCACTTCGCTCCGCGCTTACGTAGCCAAGTGCGAAAGGAATGGTGGTCTCACGTACTCCCTCTTCGGAGGAGTTGGGATCGTCACCGACGCGTTCGTCGTTCCCTTCAGCCGGCGCTGGTGCAGCCGTTTCGTTCGAACGGGAATCTCCTGCGTGCCGGTCCGTGTTTCCGGCGTTCGGCTCGGCGAGAGTCGGGTTACTCGAACTCGGTATTTGCGAAGGCAGGGCGGTCGCGGGCGAGGGCGCCCCGTGCTCTGCCGCGCCGGTATAGGCGGCGGCCGACCAGAAAACCAATCCGGCGATAAGCAGCAGAGCCTTCATCGCGTCACCCGCAGCTCCGCCAGCACCGTACCCAACGGCTCGTCGGGCCCAACGAACGCGACCACCGTGCCGTCCTCGATATCGGCGAGCAGTACGCGCCCCTGCGTGCCGTCTAGAATGAGGCGCGTCAGTCTTCCTGCACCCAGCTCCGCGATCGAGCGAGTGGCCAAGGCGTGAAGCGCGCGAAAGAGGGACTGTAAGACATCGATGTCTTGCTCAGTTCCTCGGCTTCCGACGACCGTTCCGTTGTCGTCAAAACGAACGAACGCCCTCTCTCCTCCGCGACCCATGTTTGGGGGACAATGCGTTGTTCGCTGGGCACGACAAGACTGTAAGTTTTAGATCCTGCCGTAGAGACCGCGACAGATCACCCCATCGCATTCTGATAGCCAACGAACCTAACGCTCAAGTTGTGACCGTTCGCTCCGTTACGGCCCATCGAGTTCTCGAGCAGGTTTGCGCCCATCTGTTCTCTCCAGAGTGCGGAGCCGAACCCGCGAGTGCCGCCGTTCCGGGAGAGCACATAAAAGCCATGGAGGCAGCGAGCGTTGCGGTGACACAGTGCGCTGATGGCTGGTGGGCTCGGCCCCCGCACCGTCGAGTGGCCACGGGGCGTGCCGTACGCGCCGCGCTCGCTACGGCTCGAGACGAAGGCGCAGCGGATCGATCGCAAACACCGCGCCTTCCGGTGCACCCTCATAACGCACGCGACCGCGCCCGTCGGCAATCGTCAGCATGACTGTTGAGTCGGCCAAACGAACGGCAGTCAGGCCATTGCGAAGCCGGTTGCCCTGCGCGTCATGCACGAAGAGATCGAGGCGGCCTGTGTAGCGAGGTGGCGCACCTTCGTTTCCGGCGAGGAGCCGTTCTGCCGCGCGTCGAACCATGAGCGCATGGGGCGGGCGGGTCCAGGTACGGACGTCGAGCCCCTCGCAGTTGGCGCCTAGAGCGCGCAGCCCCGTAAGGCCGTTGGCGCGCGCGATGGGATCGCGGCGCTGCGTGGCCGTGCAGAGGGCGGGGACAAGGGACGCATCGTGCTCGCGGATCGCGCGGCGCACGAGCGCAAAAGACGCCGCCGCAGGTTCAGGCCATGCGCCCTCTTGGACCATGCGCGTGAGCAGGGGTAGGGCGCCATCGATACGCTCGGCGACGCTGGCGGCCGCGATGCGCACGTTTGCGTCGGAGTGCGTTAGGCGTTCCAGCACGATGGCTTCACCGTCCGCTCGGCGGCCGATGGCGATCGTCGCCGCCGCTTGGCGTTCGGCGGGCACGCGCTGAAGCAAGCGTAGGGCGGCGGGCGCCGTCCAGCCCTCCAGCGTTTCGAGACTCGCATCCGCAAGGGCGGCGTCGTCCGACTGCAGGAAGCCACGCAGAATACGCTCGATACGCGGGCGGTTTTCATCGCCGGTCCGCAGCAGCGCGCCACCGAGCACGCGCAGGTACGCGTGGCGGTCGACGGGCGGTGGGGCTTCAAGGCTCGAGGCGATCCAAACCAGGTCGTCGGTGCCGACGAGCGCTTCGAGCCCGCGGGATGCTTCGAAGCGCTCCTCGGCGTTGGTGCCGTCGAGCGCTTCCCGCAGCCGTGCGCGGAGCGTCTGCGCGTCGCCGCCTTCGATCGGGGCCGAACGGGCGATGCTCGCTAGGGCTCGAAGCGACGCGCGCGCCATCGGCTCATGGTTCGAGAGCCTCACGAGCGCCGGCACGCTCCGCGGCGCGCCGAGGCGACCAAGAAGCTCGACGGCGCGACCACGAATCGCCGCGTTGCGGGACGACAGCAGTTCGAGGACCGGGTCCGCCGCGCGCGATTCCGGAGGAAACCGCTCAAAGTAGATCTCGAGGGCCGTCAGCGCCTCCGCCGTGTGCTCGGGCAGGAGTGCAAGAAGCCGAATGAGCGCATCTTCGCCGCCGACAAGGGCGAGCGATCGAAGCAGTGGAACGGTGACTCCGCCCCGGTCGAGCTGCGTGAGGAGCACGTCGGCGATCGCTTCGGGCGCGTGTTCGAGACGGACCGCCAGCACGTTGACGATAGGAACGGCTCGGGCTGTCGTCGACGTGCGCAGGGCGTCGGCCAAACGCGTCGTGAGCGTGGGGCTCTCCCGGTCGCTGAGAACGCCTGCCACTGCGGCGGAAAGCTGCGGCCGGCTGAGCAAGTCCAGCAGCACCGTTTCCACGTCGGGACCTTCGATACCGGCAAGCGCCTGGACGGCGCCGTGGGCGATGCGAACGTCCGTGTCGAGGGCGACTTCGCTCAGGGGGGCGATGGTCCGCGCCTGGCCCAGGCGGCCCAGGGACGCAATGGCGACGAGCCGAACCTGCGGTTCTTCGTCTCGCATGCCCTGCACGAGTGCCGGCGCGGCGCGCGCATCGCCAAGTTCACCGAGCGCCGCGAAGACCGCCGTGCGCACGTCGGCGCTATCGCGCGCGCGGCCGATGAGCGGGACGACGGCGCGCGGATCGCCGAGTCGGCCGAGCGCGCGCGCAGTGGCGATGCGAACGCGGCTGTCCGGGTCGTCGAGTCGGCCAAGCATGGGCACCGTACCGTCCTCGCCGCCCAGGCGAACGATCGCGTCGATTGCGGCGATTCGAACATCGGCACTGAGATCGCCCAAG
>JBCCRV010000537.1:0-5529 GCA_039201085.1 Myxococcota bacterium
GAGCGAAGCCGCGAGCGAAGAGCTCATGCGCTTCCTCGACGACCTCATCTTTGAGCGCGATGGCACCTTTGCGGACCTCTTCTTGGACACGATGGTCTACCCGGTGGACGCGCGGCTCGCCGAGACCTTCGGCGTACCCGTCGGCGAGCGCACCGAGTCCGCCAGCCACGGCGGCATCCTTCGCCGCCCGGCGACCCTTCAGGCGACGTCGCCCTATCCGAGCGTCGTCGTCCGCGGCCTCTTCGTGCGGCACGCGCTCCTCTGCGAGACGATCCCCATGCCCGACGACGCCGTCGTCGCGGACCGCCTGGATGAACTTGGCGAACTCAGCCCCGCCGAATACAGCCAGCGCGAGATCATCACGCAGCAAACGGCCGAGCTTCCCTGCGCGTCCTGCCACGATTCGATCAACCCGACGGGCTTTGCCTTCGAAGGCTTCGACACGCTTGGCCGCGTTCGCGACGTGCAGGAGGTGTACGACGCGTCCGGTGCGCTCATCGCCACGCACGGCGTCGACACGACCGGCTCGGTGCTCATCGACGGAGCCCTGCGCCCCGTTGACGGCATCGAAGGGTTGGCGCAGGCCCTGGCCGAAAGCACGCAGGCCCAGCGCTGCTTCACGACGCGCATGGTCGAGCTTACACGCCAGCGCCCCAGCACGCCGGCGGACGGCTGCGTACTGCGCGACCTCGACGCGCTCGTCGCCGAGGGCGCGAGCGTTCGGGAGGTGCTGGTTCAAAGCGTGGTGAATGAACAGCTGCTCTGGCGGGCGGCGGAGGAGACGGGACGATGAAGAGTAGGCGCGCCTTTTTGCGAGGCGCCGGCGGCGTTGCGCTGGCGATCCCTTTCCTTCCCTCCGTGATGGGCCGAACGGCTCGGGCTAGCGACGGCTCGCCCACGAAGTTCATTCAGTGCGCGTCCTTCTATTCGCTCCCGCGCTCGACCACCGAACCGGGCTACCTCGACTACGAGCGGCTGACCTACCACGAGGACGGCGCGATTCCGTGGCAGTCCCTGGACGCCGATACGCGCGGCCGCTCGCTGCGCACCGTCGTCGAGCGCTTCGGTTCGCTCTCCTATGTACTGAACGGACGCTGGAATCGGCATATCGATCGGCTGAACGTCACCCAAAACCTGCACGGCTATTTTCAGACGGACCTGCACAACACCTCGACGGCCATCTCCGCGTCCGTGCACCCAGACGGCTACAACCGGCCGGGCCGACCCTACAGCGCCGACTGGCTCGTCGCCCGCAAGTTCCAGCGGGAAGCGCCTTCGCTTATCGATACGCTACGCGTGAACCTCATGCCCGACTGGGTGTGCTGCGCCGATAAGAACCTCGCGATGAGCTACGGCGTCGTCGACGGCGAAACGCAAACCTACGAAGGTGCCGAAACGCTGAACCATCTGCTCGCCGAGCTCCAGGGTGCCGCCGGTCCGGCGGACGCCGGCGCTGAAGTGGCGCGCCGGGCGAACGAAGGCCGGCGTCAGGTGCTGAACGCCGTCCTTGGCGACTACCGCCGCCTTCGCGACCACGCCCGCATCGACCGCGCCGATCGCGTTCGGCTTGAGCAGGCCGTCGACCAATGGGCCGACATCGAACGCTCGATCGTCGCCGCTCCGGCGCCGCGTTCGTGCTCCGAATTTGGCGCCGCACCGGGCGGCCTGAACTTTCGCGAGCAGCATGAAGTGGCCATGGACATGGTCGTGCTCGCCCTTTCCTGTGGGCTGACGCGGACCGTTTCCTACTACGTCCAGCACCTCGGCGACTCGGGCCTCACGGACATTCACTCCGTGCACGGCGCAGGCCACGATTCGCGCACGCACATCGACGGCAAGGGCCTCGACGAAATGGCGCGCTGGCGCTCAGACCGCATCGCCGATCTCTGCGACCGGCTCGCGGACACGGACGACGAGTTTGGCCGGCCGCTCCTCGAAAGCACGATCCTTCAGTTCAACCACGAGTACAGCACCTTCGGCCACGAGCAGCTCGGCTTCATCAACGTCACCGTCGCCGGCGAAGGCACGGGCCTGCGCACGGGCCTGCAGATCGATGCTGGGGGCGCGCCCGTCAACCGCAGCCACATCACGAACATGATGGCGGCCGGTCTGACCCTCGAAGACATCGAGCTCGACGGCGAAGCGGGCTTTGGCCAGTACCTCGACCCCGGCGAAGACGGCACGTCCCGCGACATTTGGAACCACAACGACAGCTGGGTCAACGGCCACCGCGAGTACCGCTACGAGCGCGTGGGTCACTTCCTCCGCGACGCGGAGCGCCGAAAGGCGCTTCCGATTTTGAGCTGAAACAGCGGCGCGGGCGCGGAGCGCCTAGCCGAACGCGGAGATCACCATCGAAGGAAGGGCAAAGGCAAAGAACGCGGATATCAGCGTCGCGAAGGTGCCCAGCACGACAATCGCCACGCGAACCGGCACCACGTAGCGCGCCATCTTGGCGTGCATCCATTCGCCGATGGCTTGGGCGCCGCTCAGCACCCCGATCGCCGTACCCATGCGCTCGTCCTTCGACGCGTGCCGAACGGCCGCAGCCAACGTGTTTCGTACCGCCTTCGAAACGGTGAGCTTGTAGACGGCGAAGGCGAAGCTCCCGAGCTTGCCGTAGCTTTGGTCGAGGGACTCGCCGGCGAGGGGAAGCAGGGTCGAGTCGTATGCGCGCACGGCGACGTCGACGGCGTCCGTCGCCGTGAGCCGTTCGCCGCGCTCAAAGGACGCCAGGTCGTTCTTCACCTGAAGGAGAAAGGCGGGCGTCAGCCGTACCACGCCGTCGGCCCCGCGTAGCCAGCGCAGGGTGAGCACCATCATGGCGAGGGCTTGGCCAAAGAAGACGGCCGGCGCTGCCGCGAAGAGCCCCGCGATCAACAGCGACATCGGCGCCCACCCAAGGTTCAGATAGACGAGCCCGACGGCGGCGAGCACGGCCAACATGGGAAAGAGCACCGGCGCGACGGCGATGATCGGATGCACGCCGATCGCGTCCGAAAGGGGCTGGAGGAAGCGATCCCGGTAGACCCGCAGGTCGAACTCGGCGCGGCGCTCGCCCGGCTCTAGGTCAGGGTGGGACGATTGAAGGGCGGGCTGGGCGAGTTCCATGGGGGTCCTGAAAACGTGGCTTGTAGACGCGGCTCACCCGCAAGGTATAGCCGGCGTCGAGGCAGCGGGGCGTTTGCGGTGCGCGGTGGGTGCGTTCAAGCGCTTTGCAAAGGCTAGACCAGCCCAAGAAGCGCGAGGTTTCCAGTCCGAGTCTCGAACGTGAGGCCGTTTCTTCACGCCAACCGAAGGGTTTTCTCCGCCATCCGTTCACGCCGTGGCAAGAGGCGGGCCTGTGCGTAGGCTCTTTGTGTACCCCCGCCCGAGCGACGTGAGTGCGGGTCCCGCATCTGCATGGCGGCGGAGCCGGTCCGATGGAGGAAATCAACACCCCCTTGTCGACGTACCCGACCTACGGTGTGCCCGATCTACGACGCGCCAAAGCGCCAACCCGCCGCGCCAATTGGGGTGTGTTTCCGCGGTGATCGTTGCGCGTGCCCGTCGCGAACTCCACACTTTGCGCCATGAGCCTGCAAACGATCGGATCCGTCGCCCTTCCCGAAGCCAAAAGCCAAATCCCGCCGACCACGCAGGACGCCTGCGATGAGGCCCTGGCGGTGCTTCGCGACAAGGCGGACACCTGGGCCGCCCTTGACCTCACGGGCCGCATCAACCTGCTCGACGCCATCAACGAAACGACGCACGCGATCGCGGAGCGCTGGGTGCAGGCGGGCTGCGCCGCTAAGAAGATTCGGCGCGGCACGCCCGACGAAGCCGAAGAGTGGCTCGGCGGACCGGCCGTGTTCCTGCGCAACATCCGCCTTCTGCGCCGCAGCCTCGTCGAGATACGCGATCAGGGCGCCCCCCAGCTGCCCGGTCCCGTAAGTACGCTGCCCTCGGGCCAGGTGGTGGCTCAGGTCTTTCCGACGGACAACCTCGACAAGATCCTCTTTGGTGGCTTCACCGCCGAGGTCTGGATGGATCCGGAGTTGAAGAAGGAAGAGCTGCGCGATTCGATGGCCGTCTTCTACCGCGAGGCGAAGCCCGAAGGCCGCGTGGGCCTGGTGCTCGGCGCCGGCAACGTGTCGTCGATCGGTCCGATGGACGCCCTCTACAAGCTCTTCGCCGAAGGCGAGGTCGTCATCCTCAAGATGAACCCCGTGAACGAATACCTCGGTCCGATCATGGAGGAGGCGCTCCGCCCCCTCGTAGACGCCGGCTACCTTCGCGTCGTGTACGGCGGCGCCACCGTGGGCGACTACCTCTGTCGCCACGACCACGTCGATTCGATTCACATCACGGGCTCGGACAAGACCCACGATGCGATCGTTTGGGGCGTCGGCGAAGAAGGGCAGAAGGCCAAGGAGCGCGGTGAAAAGCGCAACGAGCGACCGATCACGAGCGAGCTCGGCAACGTCAGCCCGATCATCGTCGTGCCGGGTCCCTGGAACCAGAAGGAGCTCGAGTTCCAGGGCGTGAACCTGGCGTCGTCGCTGACGAACAACGCCGGCTTCAACTGCAACGCCACGCGCGTGATCGTGAACCACAAGGGCTGGGCTCAGCGCCGCGGCCTGCTCGACGCGGTGCGCCAGGCCTTCATTCAGGCCGAAGACCGCTTCCCCTACTACCCCGGCGCCGAAGAGCGTCAGGCGCAGTTCGTGGCCGCGCACCCCGAGGCCGAGCAGTTCGGCGCCATGGGCGAAGGCCGCGTGCCGTGGACCCTCATCGAAGGCCTCGACGCCAACGCCGAAGACGAAATCTGCTTCAACACGGAGGCTTGGTGCGGCGTCACGAGCGAAGCCGTCATCGAGGCGAGCGACGTCGTCGAGTACATCGAAAAGGCCGTCGAGTTCGCGAACGAGCGCTGTTGGGGAACGCTCAGTGCGTCGATCATCGTGCATCCCAAGTCGCTCAAGGACCCGCGCGTTCAGCGCGCCGTCGACAAGGCCATCGAAGACCTGCGCTTCGGCAGCGTGATTGTGAACCACTGGGCGGCCCTTTCGTACGGCTTCGTCAGCACCTGCTGGGGCGCCTTCCCCGGCCACACGGACGAGGACATTCGCAGCGGTCGCGGCGTGGTGCACAACACCTACCTCTTCGACCGCCCGCAGAAGACCGTCGTGCGTGGTCCCTTTACGGTCTTTCCGAAGCCCGCCTGGTTCGTAACGAACAAGACGGCGCACGAGATCGGACGCAAGCTCACGAGCCTCTACTACGACGGCTCGCTGCTCCGCGTACCGAGCCTGCTCTTCAGCGCCCTCCGCGGTTAGCGCACGCTGCCGACCGTGCTCCCGTCAGGGAAACGTCATAGGGACGGAGGTATGCCATGAGGTTTTTCATGATGTACGTCCGTCCCTATGTAGACCGGCGCGGGCGTTTCGCTGACCTGAGCCTGCGGCGTTCGTCCTGTTGTTCGAGGACAAGGAACAACGACGCAGGAATGTAGGCACATTTCAAGGAGGCGTGACGCAGACATCGGGC
>JBCCRV010000538.1:0-5526 GCA_039201085.1 Myxococcota bacterium
CGCGCGACTCTTGGAAAGACTCGGCGACGACGCCGACAAGGGAGCGATTAAGAAGGTGTTCGTAGAGGCCAACGCCGCGTTGGAGAAGCAGACCCTAATCTCGAACACGGCCACGAACGTCCAAAAGTCAGCCAAGCGGATGTCGGGGAGCGACTACACGAAGCCATCGATTCGCGCGGCAGAACCCGACACGACGCGCATTCTTCGTTCGCTACGCCTCACGCTCGACGGGACTCCGGTTCCCGACATCGGCGGTTCGGGTCTTGGCTACCAGAACATCCTCTACGTAGCGACGGTCCTCGCCCACCTCACGAAAGTGGCCGAGGAAGACTGCCCGCTTCTCATCGTCGAAGAACCCGAAGCCCACCTTCACCCCCAGCTCGTGATTCTGCTAGCTGATTCACTCGCCGAGGTTGAGCCCGGGCGCGGCACCCCACAGACCATCGTGACCACCCACTCGCCCACGTTCGCGGCGCACGTCGAGCCTGAGCAGCTCCGAGTGATGACGGCGGACTCGGCCGGTCTTGGCACTGTCAAGTCGATTGCAGAGGCTGGACTCGACAAGAAGGAAGCGCGCGCCGTCAAACGCATGATGGATGTCACCCGCTCGGCCCTTTACTTCGCCAAGGCTGCGATCCTGGTCGAGGGAATTTCCGAAGCGCTCTTGATTCCGGCTCTTGCTCGCAAGCTAGGGTTCGACCTAGCAAGGGAGCACGTCTCCGTCCTGCCGATCTGCGGAGTGGCGTTCGGCACCTTGGCCAAGCTGCTCGACGAAAAGGCGCTCGGGGCCCCGGTGGCCATCATCACCGATGGCGACCCCAGCGTTGTCTACGCCGACAAGGACAAGGACTGGAAGACAGCGAAGCCGAAGGAGGTGGCGGGTGCGTTCGAGGTGTGCGATCGGCTCAAGAAGCTCCGGGAGGACTTCAAAGATCACTCGAACGTCAAGATCTTCCCCTCTTCCGTGACCCTGGAGTACGACCTCGCCAACGGTGGAGACGCTAACGCGCCGCTAATGGCCAAGGTCTGGGAGACCATTTTCAAACGCAAACCCGGAACGCTAAAGGAGTCAATGATCGACGCGACGGCGCAGCGCTCCGACAAGGCCCTCGTCGTCTGGCGAGGGATCTGCCTTGCCAACACCACGGGCAGCAAGGCGGACTTCGCGCACCGGCTCGCCGCGGCCTTGGAGGGCGACGAAGACATCGACATGTCGAACTTCGAGGTGCCGACCTATATCCAGAAAGCCGTCGAGTTCGTGATTGAGCGCACCGCTCCCGGCGCATCGGCGGGGGGCGGCTCGGAATCGGCAGCAGAGCCCGCGCCTCCCTCCGGCGATGAAGCCGATGGCTGATTCCGCGCAAGACCCCACAGACGAACAGCGGGACATCCTGGAGAACAAAAAGGGCGCCCGGGTACGCATCGTGGCGGCAGCCCCCGGAAGCGGAAAGACCTGGCTGGTTGGTCAAATCGTTCGACGGGAATTGGAAACCTGGTCGAGTCCCGGAGGTATCGCGGCGCTCTCGTTCACCCGCACTGCGCGCGATGCCATCGCTGACGCGCTAGGCGGACAGCTCCCTCCCCCTCCTCATTTCGTCGGCACGCTCGACTCGTTCGTCTATCGCTACATTCTGCGAGTCTTTGGTCGGGCGGTGGATGACTGGCTCGGCGATGTGAGCCTCGTTCCGGCCGAGGTTGCCAACAGGATGGGAGACGCCTGGAGGAAGAAGAACCTCACCCTCGACGTGGGTGGCTCGAGAGTTCATCTGTTCCACATCCATGCCCGGCGGCCCAAGAGTGGAGTTATCCAGTTTGCGTACAGGCCCAGATTCGGCGGCCCTATGCAGCCGGTGCCGCAAGCCAAGCTCAGCTACGTGACGAAGCAGAAGGAGTGGCTGTGGCGGACCGTGCGTGTAGCTTCGCACAGCGACATTGCGTTCCTCGCCTGGCAGATCGTGACACATGCAGATCACGGAGCGTTGGCTCGCTCGCTTCTGAGGAAGCGGTTCCCGATGCTGGTAGTGGACGAGGTCCAGGACACCGGGTGGTTCCTTGGCTCTATCGTTCACGCCCTTCTCGGGGAAGCCGATGCGCGCGGTGTGATCGTCGGTGACCAAGACCAATCGATCTATCAGTTCGCAGGAGCACTTCCCCGGGACTTCGAGAGGTTTGAGCAATTGGCGGGTGCTGAGCACTATCCCATGAGAACCACGTTTCGATGCTCATCCAAAGTATGCGAGGTCGCCAGCAAACTGAGTTGGCGCGGTTCAACGGTGAACCCAAAGACGGGCGCGCCTGCCGGCACCACGGTAATGTATGTCTACCAGAACGTGCCTGATATCGACGCGCTCTGCAGATCGATCGAAGAGGAGCTCGGCGCGCACCCCGTCACGGTGCTCTCCAGAGCACAGTCTGGTTTGAACAAGCTCAGGGACACGGTGACGGCCGGTTCACCAGATTTTGGGTCTCGTGCGCTCGGTCACATTTGGGAGGCGACCGCACGCCTACGGCGCGGTGAGGCGCGAAAGGCCATGGGCGCCTCATCCGCCGCGCTGAGTCAGGTGGCTTTTGGATCCGAGGTATCGCGGAAGACCGACTTGGACTTGCTGGGCTTGGACGATGAATCATGGCGGCGCCTGAGCATCTCAGCACTAACGCGCGCGTTCGATCTCCCCGTGACTGGAGACCTCTTCGAGTGGGGGCTGGCCGCGAATGAAGTCCTGCTAACCACTCTCGATCCCTACCTGGAGCGGAAGACAGTCACCCGTCGTGCCAAGAAACCGAAGAAGGCGACGAAGGGCATGAACGTCGCCGAACTATTCACCTCCGCGCCCACCACCGCCCGACGCTGCACGACCGTTCACAGCGCGAAAGGGGAGACCCACGAAGCCACCCTCCTCTTCGTTCCGAAGGTGAACAAGAACCGTTGTCCCGCGACCACCTGGTTTTCCGAGGATGACGACCACGCTGAAGGTAAGTCCTCCCGCTACCCCGTGTTGACTCCCATTCGTCCAGGTGAACGGCGTTCCTAGACGGAAGTGGGGAGCAGGGTCTGGCCGCGGCGGGCGGCGAGTACCGCATCGCGAAGGTAGGCGGCAGGGTTGAGGTCGTTGAGCTTGGCGGTCTCGATGAGCGAATAGAAGATCGAGGCGACCTCCGTGCCGCGCTTGGACTTGGAGCCGTAGTGGTTCTTTCGGCCGACGACAGGTCCGCGAATACCGCGCTCGGTGGCGTTGTTGTCGAGGGGGATGCGCGCGTCGCCGGCAAAGCGGACGAGGTTCGGCCAGTTTCCGAAGGCGTAGCGGGCGGCCGCGCCGAAGGACGTGGAGGTCAAGACTTCGAGGTCCTTGAGCCACGTGTGCATCTCTGTGAGCACGGCTTTCGACCTTATTGCGCGGACTTCGGCGCGCGCCGCCATATCGACGGCGCCGTCGTCGCGCACCGATTCGGCGTCGAGCTCGTAGAGCCGGCGAATGAAGTCCACGCCGCGCTGCGCTTCGGGATGATCGTCGGCGCTTTCGGCGAACTTGCGATGGACGTGCGCCCAGCACGCCGCAAGCTGCAATCTTGGACTACCGCGCGCCGCCGAAATGTGGGTGCTCATCGCATCGCAGACGACGGTGCCTTCGTAGTCTTCGCCGAGTAGCTTGAAGAAGGTCGCCTTGGATTTGTCGTCTTCGATAGCGTGGATCACGACGCCGGGCGACGTGAGGCACCACATCTGAAACGGCGTGCGTTTCTTGTCCGACAGCCGTTTCCAGCTGGTTTGGTCGAGGCCCATGACGGGCTGCAAGATCACATGCGCGCGCAGCGCTTCGTACACGGGCTGAAGGTCCCGTGCGAGCACTTCAAGCTGCTTCCACAGCGTCTGGCTGGTGACCTTCAAGCCGTGGCGCTTCAGGATGCGCGTCTGCCGCTCCAGCGGGAGGTGATCGCAGTACTTGTCGACCACCGCTTTGACGGCGAAGTCGAGCGAGTACCGGCTGCCAGGCGCGGCGCGCTCGGGACCGAGCGCTGTTTCCACGCAGCCGCCGCAATCGCAGACGTACTTCTGCCGCTGCACTTTGACGAGCCGGTAGCTGACTTCGACGACGTCCACCATCTCGCTGTCGTCCGTCTGCCCCTCAAACTCTCTGAGTGCACCGCCGCAGCTCGTGCAAACGCCATCGGCCTCGTCGAGTTCGTAGCGGCGCGTCTCCACTTCAAGCTCGGGCTGCGGCGCAGGGCCCGAGCGCGCACGTTTCTTCTTCTTGCCCTTGGATGGCGACTTCCTTGAAGGTGCCGCGGTCTTCTCTTCGGCCTTTTTCAAGCGCTCCAGCAGCGCAAGTGCCTCTTGCGTCGCGCCGCCATGACCCCGAAGCCGATCGAGCTCGGCGCCCATCGATGCGATCACCTGCGCTTGTCGCTGGACTTCGCTGAGCGCCGTCTGCGCAATGCGTCGAAGTTGCTCCGGGTCTTTCTCCTTCGCAACATCGACCACGCCTTCAAAAGATCACATCGCGCGCGAATCGCCAAGTCGTTTTCGTGAAACGGCCTGCGGCGAAACGCGGCGGCGTCGTCCAATGAGCGCGCTACCTTCGAGAAAGAGCGAGAGCTCTGTCGCCGTGAGTTCCAGCTCGTCCGCGTCTTCGTCTCGCCAAAGCTTTGCGAAGCGTCCTTGCTCGAGACGCTTGCAGTACAGGCAAAGCCCGGTGCCATCCCAATGCAGCACCTTGCACGACGTCCGCCGCTTGTTGACGAAGAGAAAGTACGCGCCGCTCATCGGGTCACGAAGGAGCGCATCCTCCACCAGTCCGAAAAGCCCGTTGTACCCCTTCCGCAGATCCGCGGGCTTCGGGTACGCATACGCCACGAGGGCGCGCGTGCTTCCGATCATCTGGCGGCCTCCGTCAACGAAGCGCTCGGATGAGGCGTGCCATCTCGTCGACGTCGAGGCCGCTGGCCTCGTAGCCGTCCGGTGTCCGAAGTACCCTTGGCTCCGAAAGCGCGGTCACGCGGACCGGTCGAACGACGACCTCATCGCGTTTGAGATACCGCTGCACAGTCTGCGTCGACACCCCCAACGTCGTCGCGATCGCACCATGCGTCACGCCCGATGAATGCAGCTTCTTCATCGCTCGCTGAAGCTGACCCTTCAGCTCTTTCGTGAATCGGCCCCGCCTCTTGCCGGCCCGTGCTTGCTCTACTGCTTCTCGTAGCTCCTTCATCGCTCACCTCCAAAAGGCGCGAATCCGAACATGGAACGCTAGCTACGTCAGGACGGGGTAGCGGGAGGACTTACCGCTGAAGAACAAAGGGTGGCCTTCGTGGCTGTTAGCCGAGCGCGCGTCGGGCTCGCTCTGGTCGTTCACAAGTCCACTTACGACCGACTACTCTCCGAAGCCCCGGACTTCGTGGCGGACTTCGAGGTTCGGAATCTGGCTAGCGAGCCCACCCCGGCTTGAACGCCTCAGGCGCGGGAGAACCGCTACTGGATTGATGTGGGCATGTGCGTGCGCCAATGGGTTCCCGCGCTCCCGCGCTCCC
>JBCCRV010000539.1:0-5523 GCA_039201085.1 Myxococcota bacterium
AAAATACAGTCCGTATTTGAGCGGAAAGAAATGTCTCAACGATTTCGAGGGCTTGTGCGAGGGCGCGCGATCTGGTGACGAATGCGGGCTAGCGCTTCATCCCCCACGGCGGCGGAAACTAGAGACCTCATCAGCAATGCCGGATCGTCGCTTCGCGACGACTGGAGAACGCCTGCAGCCGTCCCAACCGGAAGCCTATGGCTTTGGGGGCGCCGCGGATTCGGACGCTCCATTCATCGCGCTCGAAAATCGCCGGGCGGCACCGCTGGCCAGCTCCGGGCAGCAGACGTAGACGGGATATAATTTAGACACCAAGTGCCATTTTATAAAAACCGTGCTAGCGCTCGGTGTGGCACTCACGACGCGCGTTTTCCTCGTTTCCGCATTTTGCCTTTCTGCATGCGGAGATAGCTCCACCACCGGCGGGTTCATGACCATGGATTCGGGCGGCGATTCGGCCCTCGAAACCGGCGCCTCGGACCTCGGGACTGCCGACTCAGGCCCGGACCTGGCCGTCGATGAAGGCGTGAGCGTCCTGCCCGATCCGGTGTGTCCCGGCGGCCGATGGGATGGCAGCGCCGCATTCGTGGAGCGCACGGACGATTGGGGCCTGCGGGGCGTGGAAGGCGTGCGGCTCAGCGTCGTGGACGTCGACCACGATGGCCGCCCCGACGTGCTCATTCGCCGAGGGCCCCAGCGCGTTCAGCAACCCGATGGAGCCCGGCAGGTCTGGCTCCTGCGCAACGAAGGCGGCTCCTTCAACGACATCACGGACGCTTCGGGTCTGCTCGCGCCGCGCGATGGCCTGGAGGGCGGTCGACCGATCGAGGTCATTGCTTTTGGCGATGTGAACAACGACGGCTTCGTCGACGCCTACGTTGGCACCAATACGGTCGACGCTGAGAACTCGGGAAATCAGAGCAGCGAAGTGCTGCTCGGCGACGGGAGCGGTGGCTTCACACGTTCGAATGCCGCCTTCCCCACCTTCGAGGATATCGACGTACCGGCGGGGGCTTCCTTCGTGGACGTCGACCACGATGGAAACCTCGACCTCTGGGTCACCCAGCATAACTACTCGCTCTCCGGCGGTTCGCTCGCCCTGCTCTCGGACCGGCTCCTTCGCGGAGATGGCACGGGCGCCTTTTCCGAGATGACGGCTGAAGCGGGCGTCGAGTCGCGGCCCTGGAACACATTGGCGGATCTCAACGGTGGCCGCGCCCACACGCGAGCGTGGGGCGCCCTCGCACGCGATCTGAGTGGCGACGGTTTCGCCGAGCTCCTCGTGCCGAGCTACGGACGCTCGCCGAACCACCTCTGGCACAACCTGGGCGAAGGCGCCTTTGAAAACCGCAGCGTGGAGAGTGGCTACGCCTACGACGCGAACAGCGAATGGACGGACAACCAGTTTGCCGCGTGCTTTTGCGCGTCCAATCCGGGCGCCGACGGATGCGGCGAGGCCATTCGACCGGCGATTCGCTGCTCGGACAACTGGCGCCACGACTTCGACCGCGAAGCCTTTCGCTTGGGCGGCAACAGCGGCGCCACGATCGCGGGCGACGTCGACAACGACGGCGACCTAGACCTACTGACGGGCGAGATCCGCCACTGGTGGGCCGGCCAAGGCTCGGACACCGGCGAGCTTCTCATCAACGACGGCAGCGGCAGCTTCAGCCGACCCGGCAACGAAGCGACGGGGCTGGCGATCGATCACGCGAGCGCGAGCTGGGATGAGGGCCATATGACGGGGGCGCTCTTCGACTTTGACAACGACGGTCGGCTCGACGTGTACGTCGGCGGCAGCGACTACCCTGGCAATCGTGGTCGGCTGTACCGACAGGAGGACACGCTGCAGTTTGCCGAGCTCGAGACGGAGCAGTTCTTCGAGCACACGCGAAGCCACGGGGTGGTCACGGCCGACTTCGACGGCGACGGCGACCTCGACGTTTTGGTCGGCCACTCGCGCTTTCGCTGTGGCGACGCCAACGATTGCTACGAACGCCCGCAGGTGCGCGCCTTTGAGAACGTCACGCCGGCGGCGAACTTTCTTCAGGTTCAGATCGCCGGCAGCGAAGGAAGCAACGCGATGGCCATCGGCGCGACGGTACGCGCCCGCTTCGGCGAACTCGTTCAGCTCCAGGAGGTCGACGGTGGTCACGGCCACTACGGCACGCAGCAAGATGCAACGCTGCACTTCGGACTTGGCAACGCGTGCAGCGCTACGCTCGAAGTTCGCTGGCCCGACGCCGCCGGCACCACGCAGACCTTTGAGCTTCCCGCGGGCCATCGCTTTCGGCTGTACGCGGACGGCCGGGCCGAAGCGCTCTAGTACCTCACCACAGGAGTTTTGACCGATTGAGTGCGTCCAGACAGCATCTTTCGATGCGAGATCGAGTACGACAGCGCTGCAATCTCCGACGCCTTTCCGCCCGGCGTCTACGACATCTGGGTCGGACGGCCCGAGGACGGACCTTCGACGTACGAGCTTCGCATTCAAGCGGAGGGCCCGGAAGACTGAGCCGCGACCCGGACGGTCGCAGCTTCCGTTGAGCACGCTTGAGGTCGACCCGCGCAAACCGTGTTCCGGCGTGGATACCGACACGTGCGTACAACGTCTCACATGAAGCGCATCCATCTCCTGGGCCTCCTCTTCATCACCTCAACGCTTGGCTGCGGCGGCGACGCGACGTCGCCTGGCATCGACACGGGCGGCATGGATGCGGGTGGCATCGACACCCGCGTCGATCCGCAGGACGGCGAAGGGACCACCGGGTGCAACATCGCCGAGTGCCGGGACGGCGTCGCCGTCACATGCGACGGCGAGCTGTCCCTGCGCTGCGGGGAAGTCGGCGCCACCTGCGCGGTCTTCGATACCCCCGAGGATGGCCAGCTCGGTTGGTGTGAATGCGGGGACATTGCCGAAGGCGAAAGCGCGTGCCTCAACGAACGGGACGCCGTGCTCTGCGAAAGCGGCGTTGCTCTGCCCGCTGAATGCGCGCCGGGTACGGCCTGTGCGCCGGACGGTACGTCCGCCGCGTGCTTCTGCGACGATCTCGAAGATGGCATCTGCCCCGAAGGCTGCACGGGCGACCCGGACTGCGCCGAATGCGTACCCAGCTGCGCCGGCGCCACGTGTGGCGACAACGGCTGCGGCGGCTCGTGCGGCAGTTGCGGCCTCGGTGAACGATGCGACGCCGGCGAGTGCGTCGCAACATGCACACCGACCTGCAACGAGCGTCAGTGCGGGTCCGACGGCTGCGGTGGGTCATGTGGAAGCTGCGCGGACGGCACGTGCAACGAAGCCTCCGGTCAATGTGAAACGGAGTGCATTCCCTTCTGCGCCGAGGGAGCCTGCAGCGACGGCTGCGGCGGCGACTGCGGCGTCGCGTGCGAGGACGGGCTCGAGTGCGACGCCGTTCGAAACGCGTGCCTTTGCAGCGTCTACGATCAGGTGACCTACGACTTCAACGGGTCCGCCTGGGACTGGCGCGAGTACGGCGTGAACCGAGTGACCGTTCACGGCGTTCATACGGAAGTGAACGGCGACGAACGTCCCTTCGTCGCCAGCGACGCCCTCCGCTTCGCCCCCGTAACGCTGAAGACGATCTTTCGAGCGTGCGTGCCCAACGCGACCGTCCGCTTTGTGTACACCTTTGCGGACCTCTCCGAGTGCGAAGTCTTCGGCGAAGCGTCGGCATCGATCACCGAGACTTCCGAGCTCCTCCCGCTTGGCGTGCGCTACCGGACGCAAACGCTGATTCCTGAACCGGTCGGCGTCGACGAGCGCGACACCTGCCCCCGCCCCTAGCCGTCGTCGGGTCAAGCCCGGCCGATCGCTACTGCTCTGCTAAAAAGTTCACTCCGATGGGGCGTTGCCGGAGCTGTTCGGCATCGGGAAAAGCGTTCAAATTCTGTCATTTCCCCCGAAAAAGCGCTCACGGACCGTGAACACGAATCCTCGCCCCTGCGTGCCGTCGATTGAGCGCCACAACCGATGACTCCATGCATCAACCGATGGCGAACGCGGCCGTACAGCTTTCTATGGACCGCCCCACGCTCTTCGAACGACTGGGCGGCGAGACGGCGATCATGGCCACCGTGGATGCCTTCTACGAGCGACTCATCCACGACTCGCTGGTGGGTCCCATGTTCGATGGCATGGACGTGGAAGCGATTACGAAAAAGCAGGTCGCGTTCCTAGCGCGAGCGTTCCAAGGCCCGACCGTGTACCACGGTCGCCCCCTGAACGAGAGCCATCGGCAACTGGTGGAAGAACACGGCATGACAGACGTGCACTTCGACCGCGTGATGGAGCACCTCGACGAGGTGCTGGGAGAGCTAGGCGTCGAGGACGCAGAGCGGAAAGAAGTGCTCGAAGTGGTGGAAGCCACTCGCGAACAAGTGCTCGGTCGCAGGCTCTAGTACCTCACCCACAGGAGTTTTGATCGATTGAGTGTGGATGATCGGCTTCGAGGTCGGCGGGCGTCCGACGCGGGACACGCCGAAGCGTATTCAAGGAGGAGGGCCGGCGAGATCGACGGCGAGGGCCGCACTCAATCGGTCAAAACTCCTGTGGTGAGGTACTAGACCGATGCATCGGTGCGCTCGGCGTGGCCACCGGATTGCGCAAGGGTTTATGAGTTAGTGGGGCCACCAGCGGTCCGCAGGGTCCATCGGGGACGGGGGACCTTGGCGCATACGTGCAGGCCGACGTCGGGGACGACGGTTAGCCATCGTTGCCGCGCTTGCCGCCATCGTCGCCGCCATGTCCGTAGCTTCCTCCTCGGAGCCCGTGGCGGTTGCATCAGACGGCGTTGCCGCCCCATCTGCAGACTCGGGTGTCGCGGGCGTCGTGGTCGGCGCGTGCGAAGACTCCGCGCCGCGATTTGGGGCAACTTCGACGTGCGCGGGGAACTCGCTCGCCCGACTCGCTTCCGTCGGCGCCCGCGTCGCGTCATCGATGCTCGGCTCTGAGGTTACGCGTGTCGCCACGAACGCCCCTAGGGCAACGAAAAGCACCGCCACTAGCGAAAGACCTATGCCCTTGCGAAGCGGAAACGGTCCTTCCGCAGAGCTGGCTTCGGAGACGTCCTCGACCGCGCCGCTGTCGAGGTCGACGATCGCGTTTCGGACCCGACGGCGCGTATGCTCCAGGCGCGCAGCGAAACGCTCGTGAACGAAATCGGAAAGGGTCTGTGGTTCGGAGTCGATTTGCGTAAGCACGCGCTGCAGCGTGGCCGCCACCTCGCGGGCGTCCTTCGGGCGGTGCGCACGGTCCTTGGCGAGAAGCGCCAAAACAAGATCGTCCAGCTCAGGCGGTACGCCCCGACGAAACTCCGTGATGTCCGGTGGAGAGTCATGGAGCACACGCGGAAAGACCTTCTCTGGTGCGCCGGAGTAGAGTCGCTGGCCCGCCAGCAGTTCAAAGAGCACCACACCGAGAGCAAAGAGATCGGAACGCTGGTCAATGGGCTCAAATCGAATCTGTTCGGGCGAGAAATAGCCCATCTTGCCCTTGAGGATCCC
>JBCCRV010000540.1:0-5521 GCA_039201085.1 Myxococcota bacterium
CGAGCAGGTGGGGGATGTGTTCGAGGCCGAGTCGCGTTGGATCGAGCTTAGCGCAGGCGATCTTGCGCTGGCGCTCCTTCAGGAAACCGCCGTGCTCGCCGGCTTCGAAAGCTACGATACGTGGCTCGTGGAGCCGAACGCCTGCGAGGGCCTCGAACTGCCCGCGTGCGACGACGCCTGTTCCGCCATCGCATGCACGGCGCTGGCGACCTACGTGGTCGCGTCGATTGAAGCCTCCTTGGGTGAACTGGACGAACAGTTTCCAGCCATCGAGCTCGCGGGTGAGGTCGCCCTCGAAGATCTCACGGGCGACCTCGCGGCCGACCAGGCCGAGGGTTCCTTCGAAGGCACGTGGGGCAGTGCTGCCGCCGAGGCTGAGCTCGAGGGCGACCGGCGCACGCTTCGGTGAGCCACAACGGCGAATACCCGATGCGCGCGCTCCGCGAACTGCGGGACAGTGCGGTGGACGACGCCGCGGCGGTCCTTCGAGCCGCGGAAAGCGCGTTGACGGAGGCCGAGCGCGCCCATGCAGAGGCCGAGCGCGCGTTCGCGCGGAGCGCTCGCCGACTGAAAGAAGCCCCCCGGCCGGTTGGCACGCTGAGCGCGTCGGACCTGCAGCACTTTGACGCGTACCGCGATCGACTTCGCGCCGAGCGCGAAGACGCAAAGGAGGCCGTCGACACGCGCCAGGAAGCGGTGCGCAAGGCCCTCGACGAGCGTGAGCGCACCCGTGGAGCCCTCGCGAGGGCGCGGGCCGAAGCGAAAGCGATCGAGCGCCACGAAGCCGAGTGGCGCGCCGGGCTGCGCAGAAAGGCGGCAAAGCGCGAGGAAGATGAAGCCGACGATCGCCCGCGTTAGAACTCAATGACCGACGGCGGAGGACACGGAATCTATGCTGTCACCAAATCGCCGTCGCTCATTTTACGCCGGGAATGAGCGCAAGGGCGCGACGGGTTTTTCAGGCGATGCGGCAAAGTTGCCCCCCCAGCCGTCCCGGCGGCAGTTTCGGACCTGTGACGCGTGCCTTGCTCTTCGCTGTTCTGCTGCCCTTCGGCCTGCTTGCCTTTCGATGTGGCCAGGAGGGCGCGCCCCGCGCAGAGGCTCAGCGCACGGAACCCGCGGCGCCCACGCCGTCGCCCCCGAGGCGCCTTGACCCACGGGTCGCCGCGCCGGGCGAGGCACTACTTCAAGCCCGTGCTGGAAACTTTGACGGCGTCAGCGGTCCGGACCGCGTGCTCGCGCGCTGGTTCGAAGGCACGAGCGGCCTTGAAGCACTCGTTCAAGCCGATCACGCGCTCGCCCCTCTGGCGCGCCTTCGCCTCGCCGAAGCGAGCCTCTCCGAGTCGCCGGAAGCGGCGCAGCGCTGGCTTGCGGGTGTTCCGGACGGCATTCGCCAGCGCCGGCGGGACCGTCTGAGGGCCCTCGCCGTCGCCGCCGGAGAGAACCCGTCGGCGGCCGTTGCGGCCCTTCGAGCGGCCGTCGACGCGCACGCCGCAAGCAGCGCCGCCGCCGCCGTGGCGCTACCGCTCGCGGACCTGCTGCTCGCAGAGGCGGAAACACAAGACGCGGAAGCGGCACGCATGCTTCAACTTGAGGCCCTGACGCTGCTCGATCGCGTGGCCGTTCATGGCCCACGTACGACCGCCGGCCAAGACGCCGAGCGCCGCGCCACCGACCTTCGCCGAAGGCTGGACGCGCCCCGACGAAGCCTTGCCGACGAGATCACGCGTGCTTCCGGACTGCGGCGCATGGCAGCGCGCGAAGCCGCCTACGGCTGGCTCTTGCGCCGCGCGGGCCGACGCCACGAGCGGCGCTGCGAGCTGCTCTTTGCGGAAGCGGACGCGGTGCTCCGTCAGCGCGAACGCGCCCGCGGCGCACCGATGATGGAAGCGGTGGCGGTGGCCTGCGAGGGTGACCTGCAGGCGCGCGCGCGCTACCGAGCCGGACGCGCCTTCACCCAAGTCGACGAAAAGCGGCGCGCCCGTGCGTCGTACCTGGCGCTCCTCGACGAAGCGCCGGGGCACCGGCTTGCCGACGACGCTCTCTACCGGCTCGCCTTGATCGCTCCGAACGATGAGGGTGAGCGAGCATTCTTTGAGCAGTTGGTGAGCCGCTACCCGCGCGGCGATATGCGCGGCGAAGCGATCTTCCGACTGGGACTCAAGGCGTTCGATGAGGGCCGCTTCGAAGCCGCCCGCGCGCACTTTGAGCAGAGCGTGGGCGTGGGCGAAGGCCGCGAAGACCTGCACGGTCGCGCCGCCTATTGGCGGGAGCAGACGCTCGCGCAGCTCGGCCGCGATCCCGCCGATGCGCTCGAAGCGCTCGCCGTCGAGCATCCGCTCTCGTACTACGGGCAGCTCGCCCTCATGCGTTTGGCGGAACGGGCGCCCGATCGTCACGAGGCCTTGCTCGCCCGCTTCACGGACTCGGACGCGCCGGAGCTCACCTTTCCGTGGCGGGCCGATTTTGATTCGCCGGCCATGGCCCGAGCGCTCGCGCTCCTTCGTGTGGGCGACGTTGGTGAAGCCCGCATCGAACTCGAAGCGCTCGGTCTGCTGGGCGCCGGCGCCGAAACTTCGGACCGCTGGATCGCGGCCGCCCTTCTCGCCCAAGCCGGCGCCCACGCCGATTCGACGCGGCTCTTTCGACGCCAGCTGACGGCCTTTCGCCGCACCCTACCGGTTGGCGCAGCCCGCGCGATGTGGCGCCTCGCGTACCCGAGAGCGTTTTCTCCGCTCATCGAAACGCACGCGCAGGATGCGGAGGTACCGGCAACCCTCGTTCGAGCCGTAGCCCGTGAAGAGAGCGGATTCGACCCACGCGCCGTTTCGCCGGCGAGCGCCTACGGGTTGATTCAGGTGCTGGTGCCGACGGCGCGACGCCACGGGCGGCGCCTGGGCCGCACGATCAACGCGCGTACGCTGCGGGAGGCCGACACGAACCTGGCCGTGGGAACGCGCTTCATGCACTGGCTGCAGAATCGCTACGAAGATCCGCGATGGATCCCGCCCGCCTACAACGCCGGACACGCCAACCTTGACCGCTGGCGGCGGCGCCATCGCTCGATGGCCTTCGACCGCTTCGTCGAAGCGATCCCCTACGACGAAACGCGTCGCTACACGCGTCGGGTGCTGCAGAGCTATGGAGTATATGCGTGGCTCGATGAGGGGCGTCTGCCGTCTCTGCTCTGACTCCGGTCTCCTAAGCCGCTGCACCAACTCTACGCCGGTGGAACCCGGCGGGCTCCGCGGTAGACCCCGCGCGGGCGAGCTGGGGGCCCCGCACTTGGGACGCGCTCGCTAGCGCTCCCGGTCCTCGCCGTCGCCTTCGGCACCGGACCCCAATCGCCCGCGCGGGGTGGGCCACAGGTTCCACCCGCGCCGTACTCAAGTAGCGTGAGCAGCCGTCGACGGCTCAGCTGAAGCTGCTCGATGCTGCAGCCAGCCCGGACTAGTCGTCGCCGGTTCTCAACTGAACGCATCCTGTTGCTCGATGCTGCCCGCGCGCTTGGGAAAGACGTGGCGCTTTTAGGTCTTCTTAGGCCTGGGTCACGTGGGCTATGTCCCGCGTCCTATCCTCGTGTCGCAAGACATGAGATCGATAGGGCGCTCCCCCACCCATTTTTTCGCCTGCTCGTCGACTCAAGAAGGCGGGCGGAGCGGCCCACCCCGTGGGGGCGATTGGGGTCCGACGCTGAAGGCGGCGGCGTGGACCGCGAGCGCAGCGAGTTGCGTCCACAGTACGGGGCCCCCAGCTCGCCCCCGCGGGGTGGGCCGCGGAGCACGCCGGTTCCCACCGGCGAACACCCAAGCCGCTTCGTACCGATGACCAGAACGCGCCGTAAATCATTCAAGACGAGCACCACCGCTCCGTGGCACGCTCCGGAACGTGCAGGAACTCGCTCCCGGGCACCAGGTCGCCGGTTATGAGGTGATTCGCCATGTGTCGTCGGGGGGCATGGCGTCGCTCTACCTGGCGAGGCGCAAGGGAGCAGCCGGCTTTTCGAAGCCGGTGGCCGTGAAGGTCGTGCATCCGCACTTGGCACGCGAGAAGAAGTTCATACGAATGTTTCTCGACGAAGCCCAGCTCGCGGCGAGAATTCAACACCCGAACGTCGTGAGCGTGGAGGAGCTGGTCGAGGCCAACGGTACGTACCTGATGGTGATGGAGTACGTGCACGGGTGCGCACTCTTTGACCTGATCAAGACGCTGGCGGAAGGGCGTCGACGCTTGTCCGTCGACCTCGTGGCGTGGCTCGGCGCGCAGATCGCCGACGGACTCCATGCGGCCCACGAACTGCGGGACGACGCGGGCCAGCTGCTGAACGTCGTGCATCGCGACGTCAGCCCGCAGAACATACTCCTCAGCGCCGCCGGCTACCCCAAGCTCATCGACTTCGGCATCGCCAAGTCGCGGGCTCAGTCGCAGGCCACGCGCACCGGCGTGTTGCGCGGCAAGCTTGGCTACATGTCGCCGGAGCAAGCGGGAGCCCAGCCCCTCGACCGGCGGACCGATGTGTACGCGCTCGGGATCGTGCTCTGGGAGTGTTTGACCTCGCGCCGGCTCTTCAAGGGCAAGAACGAAATCGAGCAGCTTGACTTGGTGCGCTCGCCGAAGGTGCGCCCACCGAGCGAATACGCCGACGTCCCGAAGGCCGTCGAAGACGTGGTGATGGACGCGCTCAAGCCGCGGCCCTCGGACCGCATCGCGAGCGCAGCAGCCCTGCGTACCCGCTTGCTCGAGGCGTGCCCTGCCGCCGCCGTGGGCGCCTCCGAGACCCTCGCGGCGCTGCTCGTCAGCACGCTGGGCGATTCGCTGACCAACAAGCTTCCGCCGGAAGTGTCGAAGGTGTTGAGCATCGGCAGCCAGCCAGCGGTGCAGGCCGAGAACTTCGTCCAGCAGCACACCAAGGCGGCACCGGACGCCCTCTTTGGGGCGGACCACAGCGAAGAGCTCGACGAAGACGACCTCGTCTTCGACCCCGAGCAGACCGCGGTTCCGGCCCGCGGCGGAACAAAGGGCGCCGGCGCGCCTTCGAGCGTCTTCATCGACCCGTATTTCGTTCCACCGCCGCAGGACCTTTCGGAGCCGCCGCCGCTTGATCTGCCGGAAGTGCCACCGCCCAACCCGATGCGGGAGTCTGAGGGGGCATCGTCGCTTCTTCCGCGCATGGGCGCGGGCACGGCTAAACCGAGTTCGCTGAGGCTGATCCTTCGCGTGCTCTCCATCCTAATTTTTCTGATCGCGACCGGACTCGCCGGTTTTCTCGCTTGGCGTGAGATGCCGGATGATTGGAACGACTCCGGTCCGCCACGCACGCCCGAGGATCAAGCCGAGCGTTTGCTCGGAACGGACTAGGGCCTGTCTTCAAATGAACACCCATGCCTTCGCGCCCAGCCCATCCACGATTTTGCCGTCTCTTCGGCTCGAAATCCGCTGGGGATTCCTTCGCCTCATAGACGCAAACTCGCAGACGATCTGACCACGAATCCACGGGCGTTCATTTGAAGACAGGCCCTAG
>JBCCRV010000541.1:0-5503 GCA_039201085.1 Myxococcota bacterium
CGACGACCGTGCGCGGGACTTAGCCCACGTGACCCAGGCCTAGGGCAACGTAGACGCGCAACGTCTGGTCGATACGCGCGGGCAGCATCGAGCAACTGAACCCGTTCGTCTGGGTGCCGGCGAACCTGGTCCTGGCTGCTGAAGGCTGGAGTCGACTGAAAGCCTCCGGTGGGAACCGGCGGACTCCGCGGCAGCCCCTGCGCCGCCGAGCTGGGGCCCGTACTGCGGACGCGGCGTGCGCTCGGTCCACGCAACGGACTGCGTCGTACCCCGTCGCCCGCGCGGGGGCGCCGGTTCACGATCTCACTCCGTCGATCCTGGTGACGCAGCTCGTCGGCGATGTACGTGCCCTGGGCCGGGCGGGTCTCGATCCACCCCTGCAGCTCAAGCTCACGGTACGCACGAAGTACGGTGTTTCGATGAATGCCCAGTGAACGGGCAAGGGCGCGGCTGCTCGGCAGGCGCTCCCCGGGACCGAAACGCCGCTGTTCAATGCTGTCGATAACGGCCGTGCAAAGCCGCGAGAAAAGCGGCCCGACTCCCTCGCCGAGTTCGAGCACCACCTCGCCCATGGACCGACACTCTCCCGCGGCGATGGATGCGTCAAACTGGTCTACTCATATTGTTTGATCTGGACCTTTTGATCAGGCCAGTAGGGCGGCATGCCAAAACCATGACGCTCAAGGAAACCGATCGGACGCGCCTCCGTCGAAACGCGGCTCGTGCCCGCTTCGATCGCACCGCCCTCAACGCCATCGTGGATGAAGCCCTCATCGCATTCGTCGGCGTATCTACAAGCAACGGTCCCTGCGTACTTCCGATGGCGATCGGACGCATTGGAACGTCGCTCTACCTTCACGGCGCAATCGGCAACGGGCTCCTGCGTAACGCACTCGCCGGCAGGGACATCTGCGCCACCATCGCGCATGTAGACGGCATGGTGATGGCGAAGAGCGCCCTTCACCACTCGATGAACTACCGAAGCGCCGTTGTCTTTGGCCCTCCGAGAGAAGTGGTTGGGGAGGAAAAAGCGCGCGCCCTGGACGCGATTGTGAACCACGCGCTGCCCGGCCGGAGCAGCGAGCTTCGCGCAACGACGGACGCCGAGGCGCGGTCCACGCGGGTGCTCGCCCTCGAACTCGCCGAAAGCTCCGTCAAGGTTCGAAGCGGCGGCCCCTCGGAAGCGTCCGAGGACGCGTCGCTCGCGATTTGGAACGGTGTGCTCCCCGTGCGCCTTCGGGCGGAGGCGCCCATCTCGGCCAGTGAAGTACAAGCGCCGGCCAGCACGCTCCGCCTGCTTGCGTCATCGGCCCCCAAGCTTGCAAGCGCGACGCTCAACGGCGGCGTCGAGCTCTGCGGAGATCCAAGCCGGCTCGATTTCGCGACGGTGTATCGGTGGCTCAAGACCGATAGCTACTGGTCCGACGACTTGAACTGGGAACGGTTTTTAGAGCGCATTCCGCGCTCCTTCTGGGTCGGCGCGATCCGCGAAGGGGAACTCGTGGGCGTGGCGCGGGCGCTGAGCGACGGCAACTCCTTCGGATGGCTTTGCGACGTCTACGTCGTTCCCAGCACGCGCGGCAAAGGCATCGGCGGCGGACTGGTCGATCACATGCTCGCGTCCTTCCCGTGGATGCGTCGCTGGATGTTGGGCACCGCGAGCGCGCACGCGTTTTACGCCAGACGCGGTTTCGAACGCGTCACATCCGAACGGCTCATGGTGCGGCGCCCGACAAGGACATAGGCGCTCGTCTAGCGAAGAATGCGCAGGCGCTTCGGGCCCTTTTCCTTCGGCGCTTCACCTTCGCCTTTGTACTGGCTGAGGGCGACGCGCTCGGCGAGGGCGTCGGCGATCGCGGCAAAGGCCTGCGCCGCGGGCGCGCTTGGATCGGCCTGCACGATGGGCGTGCCCTTGTCGCCCCATTCGCGCACGGCCGTTTCGATCGGGATTTGGCCGAGGAGCGGCGCCTGTGCGAAATCCGCGACCTTCTGGCCGCCGCCGCTCCCGAAGAGCGCGTGCTTTTCGCCCGCTGGGTCGACGAAGTAGCTCATGTTCTCGACGACGCCGAGCACGGGCAGGTTCGTTTTTTGGCACATCGACACGCCCTTGTAGACGTCCTGGAGGGCGACCTCCTGGGGCGTCGTCACCATGACAACGCCGGTGATGCGCAGCTTCTGGGCAAGGGTCAGGGCGATGTCGCCGGTGCCCGGTGGGCAGTCGAGGATCAGGTAGTCGAGTTCGCCCCAGTTCACGTCCTGCACGAACTGCTGAAGGGCACCGTGGAGCATGGGTCCGCGCCAGATCACCGCTTGCGTGGGCTTCTCGAGGAGAAAGCCAATGCTCATGAGCTTGAGGCCGAAGCGCTGGAGCGGTTCGATCGTTTCGCCGTCGCGGCTGCCCGGCCTGCCCTCGATGCCCAGCATCGTTGGCACGCTCGGCCCATAGAGGTCAGCATCGAGCAGACCGACACGCGTACCGGCGCGCCGGAGCGCCAGGGCGAGATTCGCCGCGACCGTGCTCTTTCCAACGCCGCCCTTACCGCTCATGACCAGGATCACGTTGCGTACATCGGGGATGGGATCGGACGACGAGGTCTCGCGCGTGGGGATGCGCACCTGCCAACGAATCTCAAGGAAGTCGATGCCCAAGGCGCGCGCGGATTCCTCGGCGGCCTCGCGCACGCGCGCGCGCAACGCCTCGGAAGGCGTGCTCAGAGCGATCGCGCATTCGCCGCGGGTGCCGTCGACCTTCACGCCCGAAAGGGTCTTCAGCTCCCTGAAAGGCTTTTCGAAGGTGGGGTCGAGGAGCGCGCCAAGGGCGGCCTCGAGCTCTGCAGCAGTGGCCATACGGGGCGGTATGCGACCGGCCTCTGCCCGCGTCAACGTGCAGCCGAGCGAGAGTCTCGACCGGCCGGCCGGTTCCTGCCACGCTCCAGCACATGTCTTTTCCTTCCTTCGGCGCCCTCGTTCTCGCGAGCGCGCTCTCGGCGTGTGCGTCGTCCAGCATCGTCGACGACTGCCGACCCCGGACCGAGTCGTACCTCTTTTGCGACCCCGGAAGCACGCGTCAGGTGCTCCGGTGCCCGGCCGCCGAACTTGGGGTTGTGGAGGCGGTTCAAGAGCTGGAGGCGGCCTGTACGGCCGATCCCAACTGCATCTTCGTCAACACGCGCGGCATTATGTTGCCGGTGCCGACGCGCGAGCTGCGATGCGAAGCGGGCCAGAGCTGCGCCGGCACCTTCGAGGAAGGCAACGTGCGTTGCGAGTCAAGCTCCGGGGCCGTGGACGGCGGCCAGCTCGACGCCGGCACGGACGTTTAGTTGTCGCCCGAGGGTTCTTGTCCCTCGATGCAGTCGGGGCAGGGGCCCCGAAGCTGTACCTTCGCGGCGCGCACCGATGCGGCCCACTTGCCCGTGAGCTTGAGCGACTCGGTGATTTCCGCGGGCAAGCACGCCACCTTCCCGCACGTGTCGCAGAGAAAGTGCGCATGGCTGTGCTCGGGCTTATGCGTCTCGGCGAGCGCGTAACGGTCGATGCCCTTGGCGCGGCTGGCGACGACGGCAACGCCCGCTTCAACCAGGCGAATCAAGTTGCGAAAGGTCGTGGCCCGGTCCCAGTTCGCTTCGCCCAGGGCCTGCACAACGTCGGTGTAGGAGAGCGGACCATCCGCGTCTTCAAGGACACGAAGCACCTCGAGGCGAGGATGGGTGACGCGCAATCCGTGGGCTTTGAGGGCCGTCCGGCGCGCCTCCTGCTTGCTCTCCTCCTGAACCAGCTCCACGGCCCTAACGGTCGCCTGCTCTGTCATCGCTTGCAAGGGCTGTTGGAAAGAGACCCGGACCGCGCTTGCCCTGCGTAGCACCACGCCTCGCCCGCCGAATACGGGCGGGGTGATGGACGATCAGGGCCATCGGTCACAGATCGAACACCGGTTCGCCGCCCGGCCACATGCCCGTGACGACCAGGCTGCCCGGTTCAAAGTCCAGCTCGAAGGTGCGGTCCTCGGATAGGCCAGGCTCTTCGAGTTCAACCACCGTCGCGCCCGTGGCGATGTAGCCAAAGCCGTCACCGGCGGCGAAGGCTCCGGCCTCGCCAAGCCACTCGCCGAGCATGGCGCCGGCGGGGTCCAGCAGGCGAACGCCATCCGCAGCGGTCACCCAGAGCGCCTCGCCGCTTCGATTCGGAACGACGGTTTGGGGGGCGCTGGGCGCGGCCCAGGCGCTAACGTCGCCCGCCGCTGTCACGATCGCTACGCCTGCATCCGTAAAGCCTGCGTAGGCGTCGACCTCAAGGCCGTCCAAAGGAATGAGCTCTTCCGGCGATCCGATCGATTCGTCGAGGGCCACGCGGCTATAATCGAAAGTTTCGCTCTCGTCGTTCCACACGCCGACGAGGTAGTCGGTGCCGCAAGCGGCGACCCAGCTCGTGGGCAAGGCGGCGAGACCCGTGGGATTTTCACAAGGCTCGGCCAAATCGGCGGGTTCGCCGAAGTCTGCTGCCCCCGGCTCACGAATGCGCAAGCCCGACTCGGTCGCGTAGACCAAGTGGCCACGCGCCACGGCGGCGAGTCCGTTGAACGCACCTTCTTCTTGGGTGCGGAAGACGGGGGCGCGGCTACGGTCGATGTCCGTGCGCAGGTTTCCAATGCTTCGCTCGAAGAGCAGGCCGACGCCCGTCGGGCTCGCAGCGACGATCCAACCGCCGCTGGAAAGAACACGGTCGACCGGTCCCTCGTAGGACAGGTCCGTATCGATCTGAAGGGCCGAAGGCTCTTTAAAGAGATGGAAGTGGTCCTCGTGGTCCCACACCCAAACGCCCACGCCGACCACGTCGAAGCGCGCGAGCGAGTTCTGGGCGGCGATGACAGCGGCGATTTGCCGGTTATTGGAGCCGATCAACGTCGAACTCGCGCCGAGCTCATACATTTCGATGGCTTCGAGGGTGTCGAGGTCTGTGACCGACACCTGACCGCTCGAGGTCGACGCCGCGGAGAGTCGGCCCCGTGTTTCGAACACCTCGCCCTCGAAGAGGCCGCCGCCGCCGCCGCTGTCCACGGCGCCGCCGAGATCGGACACACGCGAGAGGTCCGGCTGGGCATCGGACGTCCCCATATCTACGCCGTCTATTGGTGAGGAATCGTCCCCACAGGCGTAAAACAAGGGTAAAAGGGTAAAAAGCGCGGGGACTAGGCGACGCAAAGGCATGCCTGAAACCTGGGGCAATTGCAAATGGCTTGCAAGTCTAGACGGACGAACCTATGTGGCGGGACATGACTATGACCCGACTACGCAGCGCTTCTCGCGCATTCCTTTTACTTAGCCTTGTCGCTGCCGGTTGCGGTGATGACGACGGAGGCGGCACCACCGAAGCCGGTGTTGATGGCGCCATGGAGATGGGCGACGTTGGCGAGACCGGCCGCGTGCGCATCTGGCATCTCGCACCGAACGCCCCCAACGTGGACGTCTTCGTTGACGGCGCCCTTGCGGGCGACGGCAACATCGCC
>JBCCRV010000542.1:0-5499 GCA_039201085.1 Myxococcota bacterium
GCCAACGGCACACCGCCAACGGCACACCGCCAACCGCCAACGGCTGAGAGCGAAGCGATCGCTTGACCGAACGGCATTGGGTCTAGGCGGGTCTACGTGGCTCCGAACGTCGTTCAGCGAACGAGCCGGTTGACGAAGCCTACGAAGGTGAGGCTTCCCGCGCCGCGCGCTCGCGCCGAAGTCGCTTTGGCAAGCGCGAGTACGTCTCGTGAGTCAGGGCGTTGCGCGCCGCCTTCATCATCGCGCGCGGGTCGCCGACCAATACGACGAGCTTCTTCGCGCGCGTGACCGCCGTGTAGAGGAGCGCGCGCGAGAGCAGCATATGGTGGGCCGCGTGCAGCACGACGACGACCGCGGGAAACTCCGAACCCTGCACCTTGTGCACGGTGCTGGCGTACGCGAGCGAGAGCGCGTCGAGGTCGTCCATCGCGTACTGCACTTCGCGCCCGTCGATCGCGACATAGGCGATGCCGCCCTCGACGCGCTGCACGATGCCCAAGTCGCCATTGAACACTTCCTTGTCGTAGTCGTTACGAAGCTGCATCACCTTATCGCCGCTGTGGAGCTGCCCCGTTCGCTCTTCGCTGACCTCCGCATTAAGCGCTCGCTGAAGGACTTCGTTCAACGTTTCCGTGCCGAAGGGGCCGCGCCGCACCGGCGCAAGCACCTGCACCTCGCTGCGCGGATCGAAGCCATAGCGCTTGGCGATCCGATTCATGACGGCGAGCACTTGGCGGTGCACGGCGTCCTTGTCCGTTGCGCGCACGATGAAGAGCTCGCCGCCCCTTGCGGCATCTTCTGGCGGCGACGCCTTTGGCAAGTCACCGCGCAGAATCGAATGGGCGCCGCGCACAATCGCGCTCTGCTGCGCCTGGCGAAAGATGCGCTCGAGGCGAACGACTTCGCCGACTTCGCTGGCGATCACATCGCGCAGCACCTGGCCTGCGCCCACCGGCGGCAGTTGGTCCACGTCGCCCACAAGTACGAGCCTTGAAGACGGCGCGATGGCCCGACAGAGCGAATCGGCGAGGCGCAGGTTCAGCATCGAGGCCTCGTCGACCAACACTACGTCGACCTCGAGCGGGTTCGATTCGTCGCGCTTGAACTGGCCGGTCGCGGGGTTCCACTCGAGCATGCGGTGAATCGTTTTCGCTTCGCCGCCGGTGGCTTCCGTGAGCCGCTTCGCGGCGCGTCCCGTCGGCGAGCAAAGGAGCACGCTGCGGCCGAGGGCTTGCTGGGCCGCGACGAGCGCGCGTACGGTGGTCGTCTTGCCCGTGCCCGGTCCGCCGGTGAGCACCATGAGCCCCGCCTGCAAGCTGCAGCGTACGGCGGCCTGCTGTTCGTCGGAGAGCTCGACACCTTCGCGTGCCACGGCGTTTGCGCGAACCGGTGCACGGCGTCGCGCGAGGTTGGCCAACGCTTTGGCGACGCGGCGCTCGGCACCGTAGAGCGGTGGCGCGTACACGTCCTCGCCGTCGACCATGACAAGTCCACGAAGGGCGAGCGCATCGACGGCTTCGGCGGCGCGCGCTTCGGGCACGTAGAGGGCCATCGTCTCCGCCGTGAGCGCGTCGCGGGGCAGCAGCACGTGCCCCGCGTCGGCGGCTCGAGCAAGCACGTGCAGCGTAGCGCCCGCGGCTCGCCGCGGATCGTTGGCTTCAATGCCGACGGATTGGCCGATGCGGTCTGCCGTGCGAAAGCCGATGCCCGCCACCTGTTCGGCGACGAGGTAGGGGTCGTCGCGCAGCTGTCGCGCCGCGTCTTCGCCGTAGCGTTTGAGGATGCGCCGTGCGAGCGCCGGGCCCAGACCGACGGCGTGAAGAAACGCCATTGAGTCGGCTTCGTCACGTCGGCTGCGAACGGCTTCCGCAACGGCCGCGGCCCGCTGCTTGCCGATGCCTTCGACGTCTCGAAGACGCGCCGATTGGGTGGCGATAATATCGAGCGTTTGGGCGCCAAAGGCATCGACTAGCCGGCCCGCCAGGCCCTTGCCAACGCCGGGGATCATGCCGCTTCCAAGGTAGCGACGAATGCCGTCTGCCGTCGTCGGCATCACGGGCACAAAGCTGTTGACGCGAAAGCGCCGACCGAAGCGCGGGTGCTCCTGAAAGCGTCCCGTGAGCCGCAGGAGTTCGCCTGTCGACACGGCGCCCAGGTCGCCGACGATGGCGAGCGGAAGCGGGTCCGGGTTCTGTGTTCGCACGCCCTGCGCGACGGTGAAGCGGCCGTCGTCGCTTCGGTAGGTGACGTCGACGATTTCCACCTCGATGCTCTCGTCAGTCGCCATCGCCGAGAGCGTAGGCTGCGCCGCGACGATGGGGAAGGCTGCGCTCATTCACCGGGGTCGGCTTTGCGATCCATCTTCGTCCGGAGGGCCGCCGCCTTTTCGTAGCCGGGCGTACATGGGCCGAAGGTCACCGTCGGCGCCCGTCCGTACGCGCTTTGCGCGCACTGGCCTGGAGCCGGCGAAGCCACACTCGGAAATTCTGCGATGCGCTGTCCTTGTGCGTCGCGGATGAAGAGCGGCTCACCCCCGTTTCGAAGACCGCCGCTACCGAGCGAGCTTGCCTGGCGAAGGACGGTCACTCCCTCGCGAAGTGCGCCATCGTCCAGCGCGTTTGCGTCGAAGGTGGGCGCCGTGATCAGCGCGCGAAGGCCCGGTGCGATGTGGCCCTGCAGCACATCGCCTACGCGCTCCGGCGCATCGGCGAGCTGCCAGCCGTTGAGGTCGAGGGGGGCGCTGCCGGCGTTGTGCAGCTCGACGAACTCCTGATGGGGCTCGGGGCCCAGCGGATCGGCGCGCACCTCCGTAATGTACAGCATGGGCAAGGGCGGCGCGGTGGTCGCCTCGCTTTCGAAGCGCGTGTGAGCGCCGCTCAGTGATGTGACGTCGAGGGACGAGCGGTACGTGGTGTCGGCACGTAGGCCCGCAAGCTCGAGGCGGAGCTCACCCCGCGGCGCGCGGCCCTTCACCCAGCGTGCGCCGCCGCCTTGGAGATCAAGGGACCACTCGACGAGCGCCGGCGCGCCGAGCGAAAGGCTTAGCCAAATGCGGTCGTCGTAGGCGCCGACACAGCCGAGCGGATCAAGCTGTTCGTCGAACGCGCAGGTCGCCGGACCCGGAGCGGGAGCGGGCGGGTCGCTGGACGTACTGAAGGAGACTTCGCGCTCGAGCGCACGTCCAGAAACGTCGCGAAGCTCGCGAACGTCGAAGCGGTACGTTGCGAAGGGACGGAGGCGCGCCGGAAGTTCGAGGCATCGGCATTCGGCGCCGGGTAGGGCGGCGGTGGCGCACGGCACCGTTCGCTCGAAGGCATCGATGACGCTGGCTCCGTCGAGCAAGCGAAGCGCTCCGTCGACGGGGCCATCAAAGCCGGCGCACGCCCGCGGAAGATCGATCGGGACGGCGCCGGCGCCGCTGGGCGGCCAGGCAGCCACGAGCCGGGCTCCGCCGGCGCGTGCCACGACGAAGGCCTCGACGACGGGACCTTCGAGCGCAGCGGCGCTCCAGGTTCCCGCTGCGAGCACGTAGGCGCCGGGTTCGAGAACGTCTTCGGGCGTGATGCGCGCGTAGGACGCTTCGAGTTCAACGCTCGTTGCGACCGCGGCGTCACGATGGGCTACCCGCACCGGCGCACGCTCAAAGTCTTCGAAGACACCTTCGACGCTCGTATTCGCTAGCGAGAGCAGCCAGAGTTCGGCGGGCGGTGGACCGTTAAAGCGAAGCTCAAGAATCGGCTTCCACGGCGCGCTCTCGCGCGGCCAAGCCACGCCGTTCCGGTCGAACACATGCAGCGCCTGCGCTTGAAGGGCGGCCGCATCGACGGCGCCGGTTTCGGACGGGCTGTCCGTCGCCGCGTCCATCGGCGGCGGCGCGGAGGGAATGCACCCGAAAAGCGCGAGAAGAAGGCCGAGGGCTGTGTGTGGGTGTGTGTCGCACATGGCCGCTTGCTCGAGACGGGGCGCGAGCGGTTGCGTGTGCCACAAGATTTTCTCGTCGCTGGGTCGTACGCTCGGCCTGTGGGCGGAAGTGGCGTGAAGGTGGGCGAGCGCGTTGCGCTTGGCGGAAGCGCTGCGATTTGGTCCGTGCCCGGCAGGAATGCGGTGCTCAAGCGCCTTCGTCCGGAACACGACTCAGCGGTTCAGCGCGCGCGTCTTCGCGCCGAAGGCGTGCATCTTCAACGCTTGAGCTCGCCCTCTATCGTGCGCTGCCTCGACGCGGGTGAAGATACGAAGGGTCCGTGGATCCTGCTCGAACGCCTCGCGGGTGAGGACTTGGCGATGCGGCTTCTTCGCGGTCCGCTCCTGGAAACGCTCGGTGAAGCGGCGCAGGCCCTCTTCGACGCGCTCGCTGCGCTGGAGGCCGCAGGTCTCGCGCACCGCGATTTGACGGCGGACAACGTGCGATTCGACGCGGGCCGGACAACGCTCTTTGACTTTGGTGAAGCAACGCGTTTCGGCCAACGCGGGGCCGCCGGCGCGCCCTATGGCTGGTCACCGGAGCGTTGGCGCGACGAGCCTTGCTCGGCGGCGGACGATCGCTACGCGGTGGCGCTTCTTCTCTTCATCGCCGCGACCGGCGAAGATCCGCACGGAGCTCATCCGCGCGACGGGCGCGATCGCCTGCGTACAAAGCGCCGCCACGGACCCGCGCCCCTTCGCGCCATGGGATGGGACGAAGCCGCGGGCCTCGACGCTTTTTTTGCGCGCGCTTTAGCTCCGCGGGGGCGTCGTTTTGAAAGCGCAGCATCCATGCGTGCGGCCTGGCTGGCAGCGCAATGACGCCTTTTGCCCCGACTCGTGGCGGATGACGGAGTCGTGCGGCGGCTTCGTTTTGGCTCTAGGCTTCGCACGTGGACACGGAACGAAAACCGCTCGACCTGCCGGTGCTCGTTCTAAACAAGAGCTTTCAACCCGTTCGAATCACCACGGCACGGACGGCCTTCTCCCTCCTCTACGGCGACCGAGCACTTGCGATGGACGCCAGCTACGAGCCTCTCTCCTTTACCGAGTGGGCCGATTTGCCAAGCGAGGGCGAGCCCACCATCGCCACTCCTAACCTGACGCTGCGCATTCCACGCCTGCTTCTCCTTCGCGAGTTCAATCGGGTGCCGCGTACGCCCCTTCGACTTTCGCGAAAGAACGTCTTTTTGCGAGACGGAAACGCGTGCGTTTACTGCGACTCGCGCAAGGACCTCACCCTCGACCACGTGCTCCCGCGCTCCCGGGGCGGTCCGTCGACCTGGGAGAACCTCGTATGCTGTTGCCGCAAGTGCAACCTGGCGAAGGGCCGCCGAACGCCCGAAGAAGCGGGCATGACCATGCGCCGTCCACCGAAGCGGCCGACGTGGAACGTGGTGGTTCAGCTTGCGGGCGTTCGCGAAAGCGTGCCTCACTGGGAGCCCTTTTTGGCCTCGATTCGCCGCTAGAACTCAATAAAGCGAGGTTCGGTTGGTTGAGGTCTAGGGTTTACCCGTAGGGGCCCTTAACAAAGGCCCC
>JBCCRV010000543.1:0-5493 GCA_039201085.1 Myxococcota bacterium
CCCTCGCACCTCCCCCCACGACTCTGGCTCGCTTGAGTGTGCATGCTCGGCCTCGAGGTTGGCGGGCGGCTGACGCAGGACACGCCGCCGCGGATTCAAGGAGGAGGGCCACCGAGATCGGTGGCGAGGGCCGCACTCAATCGGTCAAAACGCCTGTGGTGAGGTACTAGCGACACTTCTGAATAATGGTCCGGGCGGATTCAAAGTCGGGCCGGCATCGGCCGTCGTCCCAAGCGCAGTTGTAGGCTTCTGCCCGCTCGCTGCAGTCGGGCTCGTCGTCAACCCAATCGGCAAAGTGCACCGTCTCGCACGCCGACGGAACCGTCGCGGCTTCGCACGAGCGGCGCTCGTCGAAGAAGCGGTCGACGTAGCCGTCGCAGTTCCAATCGCCTCCACACCCTCGGACTCGGCGGCGCACGTTCGAATCGCAAGGGTCGACCGCGGCTTCCCGATGTTCGTCCTGCGTGGGGGATATTTCCCCGTTCATGTCGTTGCAGTCCCAGTCGCCCGTTCCCCCAGGCGGGGGCGTGATGGGCGTGCCATCGCGGGCACGGCAACTGCCCGGAGTCTCCACCACCTCGTAGGCGAAGGAGTCATCTCTATCTCGGTCGTCGAAGCGACAGAGCACGCCGTCGGTCGTGCACGCGCCCCCACGTGCGAAGAATCCACGCGCTGGAGAAACGTTGGGGTTGCGGTCGTCGCAGTCGCACGCGGGCAATTCGCCGGGAGCGCCAACGATATCTGCCGGAACGCAGGCGCAAGATGCGAACCCATCGTTGTCTTCGTCGAGTACGCGAACTGCACCCGAGAAGGGATTGCACTGCGTACAGTCCTCCGCGACGTCGCGGTAAACGCACGATTCCCTCTCGCAAGTCGCTTCAACGCACCGGTTGCGCGTCTCGAAGCTAGACACCGCGTTGCAGCTATCGACGGTGTTGCACATCTCCCGAGCCACGCAGCCGGACGTCCCGCAGGTCTCACCGGCGGCGCAGCCCGGACCGCCGCGGCAGCTACATCCAAACTCGCCGCAGCGCTCGCCGGGGTTGCAGTCGGCGGGGTTGCAGGCAACGCATCGTCCATCGAAGCAGCCGTCGTCGATCGGGCAACTCGAGTCCGTGCACCCAAGGATGCACGTGCCGGCAAAGCAGTACGAATCCGCGGGGCAGGTGCCACATCCGGCCGCATCCGCCCCCAGCTCGACGACGCCAATATCCTCCATGCTGTTCATGTCGGGCGTATCAAGATCGGGCACATTCCTGTCCGCAGCGCTCATATCTGCCGGGTCCGCGTCCGCTGTCCCGACTTCGACCGGCTCCCCATCGACGGTCCCGACTTCGGCCGCGCCACTTTCTTCTTCTGCATTCCGGTCGGCCAGACCTCGCTCTGCCGCTCCATCCGCCCGCGTATCCGGCAGAACGACCGCTCCGTCCTCGCCAACGCCCGGCGGATCCAGATCGAGGGTGAGGCCACACCCTGCGCACACGAGCACGACGGCCAAAAACCCAGATCTCCCCATGGGGACATCGTACCATTTGCCAAAGGCGGACGCCCGAGCGTTTGGCGATGGGATGGAGAAGCGACATGCACTGTTCTGGCTTCACGGACGTTCGTGGCCCTACGCCTGGAAGCTCCGAACATACCGTCCGCCGGGCCGCGCCCACGAGCGATGGGTCTTCGCCGCACCGAAAGGCTGGCCCAAACGCCTGCTCGGTGGTCACGTGTTTGTGATGCACGACGAGGGCCACGGCTGGCGGCTCGCCTTTGACGAGTCCCCGATCGCGCTTCCTGGCGGATGGCCGCGTGCTACGCGGTTTCGCCGCGCCGCACACTTCCTTCCCCGGTACGCCTGCTTGCTCCTCCGTGACGAGCATCGCGAAGGGCGCTTTGAAGGCAGGGGACTTCGCTTGGAGCGCGGGCCGATCGAACCACGTGGGGCTCCGTCCAAGGGCAGCGCGCATTGAACACGCTTTGGCGGCGCCCGCCGAGCACCGCTTGCGTTTCACGATCCTGGTACGCTTTACGCCATGGCTGAATCGGACGAGAGCTTCGAAGACCCAAGGCCGCGCATCGCCGTCGTTGGCGCAGGCGTCGCCGGCCTCCGCTGCGCACGGCGCATCGAGTACTACGGCCGCGTGCAGGTCTTCGACAAGGGCCGATTTCCCGGCGGCCGCGTATGCACGCGCGACCGTGACGGTCTGCACTTCGAACACGGCGCCCAATATCTTTCGCCCCAAGACATTCGCTTTGCGGCCGAAGTGCAGCGCTGGAAGCGCGACGGCGTCGTCGAAGCAGGTCCCGCCGATGGAAGCTGGGTCGGTACGCCAAACATGCGCGCCCTTGGCGCCTACCTCGCCGACGGCCTTTCGATCGAGCACGTGCAGGTGACCGCCGTTGGCGAAACGGAGCTCATGACCAAGGACGGCGTTCGCGGTCCCTTCGACATCATTCTCCTCGCCGTGCCGCTTCCCCAGGCGTCGACGCTTCTGTGGGTTGCGCCCGATTCGCCGGCGAAGTCGCTGCTAAGCGCCAGCCGCTACCGCCCATGCTGGACGCTCATGGCCGCCTTTGACGAAGCGCTGCCCATCGAGTCGCCCCGTCGCACGCCGGGCGCCGACATCGGCTGGGCCATGCGCCAGGCGGGCGCCGGTGAGCGGTGGGTCCTTCAAGCCGGCGGTCCTTGGAGCCGTCGCCACCTCGAGCTTGAAAAGGACGAGGCCGCCGGCGCGATTTGGCAACGCTTTTGCGAAGAGCAGGACGTCGAACTGCCGGCGCCCTCCTTCCTGCGGGCCCACCGATGGCGCTACGCCTTCGTAGACGCACCACTGGGCGTTGACTGCTACTACGACGCCGAGCTGGGACTGGGCCTCTGCGGCGACGGGTTCCTAGGCACGCGCGTCGAAGACGCTTGGCTCTCGGGCGACGCCCTCGCCGACGCCGTGATCGAAGACCTGGAAGCCCGCCGTATACGTTAGCGATCGCGCGCGCCGATCAGCGGGTTTCCAGCACGTTGGTATGCGTGAGCACCACGGCGCGATCGCCCAGGCGAAACACCGTGCATGGATCACCCACCTGCAGCTTCTTCGAAGGCGTCATCGACTCGTGGCTGACCGCCATGCGCTCGCCGCCGCTTAGCTCGACCTCCGCGTCCGCGATGTACACGATCGAATGGCCGTCCTTTTCTTGCCGGTGGTAGACGCGCGTGAGCGTGCCGGCGCTCTCCTCGCCGCCGCGCACGATCGGGAGTCGGCTCGCGGCGTTGGCTCGCTCCTTGAGCCACACCTTCGTGAGCGGAATCAAGGGCACGAAGGCGAAGACACCGACCAGCAGCACGTTGAGCCCGCTGTTCGACCCAAGGGCTTGCAGCGCCCCGTCGATCCCATGGTTGCTGAAGTCGTTCCAAACGGTCATCGCAAAGGCCACAAGGCCGATCACGATCGGCAAGACGATCATCGCGATGAGGCTGTTGCGGGTGCTTCGAAGGAGTCGCTGTTCGCATTCGATCTTGTTGGACATCGTTCTTCCGTTCCGGCGCGTGCTGCGCCTTTGAACCACTTCTTTGCAGCGGTTCCTCTGCAGCTGTCGTGCCAAGACCAGGGCCTCTCCCCAGTGGAGAGAACCCGCCGTTTTCTCGCGAATTTCGAGCGCCAGAACGATGTGACAGGCGAGGCCCCGTGTTGAGACACCCGGCTGCAGCGGCGGCGGAAGGTTGCCGATCGATCGGCCAGCGAAGTGCGCCGCCGTCGAGCCGCACGAGCCGCACGAGCGGCGACTCCAAAAGATGCCCCGAACGTTCACTTCGACGATGGGCGTGATCGAAGAAAGCGGAAGGCCGCCCGCGACGAAGCGACTCGATTTCGCCTCCGATCGCGCCGAGGCCAACGAACGTAGGCCAGCGCGTCAGGACTCGCCGAGCACCACGCCCGTGGCGGTGATCTGAAGCGCCGACGCCACGGCCTGCGCGCCTTCGCTCGCGAGGTGCTCGCGCTCGTCGTCGGAGAGTTCGCGCACGGCCACTTCGCCCTCGATCGTGACCTGCGACCCTGCGACGTCACGCGGCAGGAAGAAGCTGTGGCCGGCCATCGGCACGCGAATCGCCGGGCCGCCTTCGGCGCGCATTTCCATCCAGCATCCCATGCGCTGGCAGACCTGCGTGATCTCGCCTTCGGTCTTCACGGTCTGGCCGGCGAAGTCGCCGGGCGCCGCCACGATCTGTGCGAGGGGCGTCACGTTGCGCTCCGAGAGCGCTTCGCCAAACTGCCGGGGAGTCTCGCCCGCCGGCGCAGCCTCTGCCTGGCCCTCATGCGCTGCGTGACCTTCTTCGTGCGTCGCTTCCTCCGGCGCCTCATGCACGGACGGAGTCTCCGCCTGCGTAGCGGGCGCGGCACTTTCGTCCGCGTTCGGCGACGCTTCGGGCGTCGAACCGTCGCAGCCAAGGACAAGGACCGTGCTGAAAAGGAGAATCGGGGCGCGTTTCATCCTGTTCGTCTACTCCGGGTCCGCGGGCGGCGCAAAGGGCACGCGGTGGCGCAGCGCCGGAAGCTGGCGCCGAATCGACGCCAGGGCAGGGAGATCGATCTCCGCTAGGGCGACGCCTTCGCCCGCACCGCATTGCGCGATCACCACGCCCCACGGGTCCACAATCATCGCGTGGCCCCAGGAGTGACGTTCACCCGTGCCGTCCGCATAGCGATGATGCCCCACCTGCGCAGCCGCTGCGACATAACACTGCTGCTCGATTGCGCGCGCACGAAGCAGCACCTCCCAGTGGTCCTTCCCCGTCATGAGCGTAAAGGCCGCGGGCACTGTCAAAATCTGCGCGCCGGCGAGCGCCAGCGCATCGTAGAGCGCGCCGAAACGCACGTCGTAGCAGATCGTCATGCCTATCCGTCCGGCTGCACTTTCCGTCACGACAGCTTGCTCACCGCCTTCAACGATGGCCGACTCGCAGAGCTTGGTGCCGTCGGGAAGGTCGACGTCGAAGAGATGAATCTTCTGATAGGCCGCCGCAATCGAGCCGTCCGCTCGCATGTGCAAGCTCGTGTTCCGCACGCGGCCGTCCGCGCCCTTCTCCCAGAAGCCGCCGTAGATGACCTCCAGGCGAAAGGTCTTCGCCATCGTTCGGCACCGCTCGAGGATCGGACCGCCTTCATCGAGCGACTCGGCGATCGATACGTACTCGCCTTCCCGCGCCATGTACGCAAAGCACTCGGGCACCACGGCCAGAGCCGCGCCGCCCTCGGCGGACCGGCGAAGGTTGCGCTCGACGGCGGCCAAGTTCTTGTCGACTTCGTCGTTCGAAGTCATCTGCGTCACAGCGATCCGCGTCACGAAGGGGACCTTGGGAAAGTCTGCGGGCGAACGCAAGGATGGATGGGCTGCTCAGTAACTGAAGCGGCGCATCGAGACGTTCATCAGAAGGCCAAGGCCGATCATGAAGGTGAGCACGCTTGAGCCGCCGTAGCTGAAGAGGGGCAGCGGCATGCCCACCACCGG
>JBCCRV010000544.1:0-5456 GCA_039201085.1 Myxococcota bacterium
CGGGTGAAAAAATGGGTGGGGGAGCGCCCTCTCGATCTCGTGTCTTGCGACACGACGAGAGGACGCGGGACATAGCCCACGTGACCCAGGCCTAAGGAGACACAATCGCGCAACGTGTGGTCCAGGGGCGCGGGCAGCATCGAGCAACTGAACCCGTTCGTCTGGGTGCCGGCGAACCTGGTCGCGGGTTATGCAAGTTGGCGTCGACTGTCGGTAACCGGGGAATCGGCGTGCTCTGCGGTACACCCCGCCCGGGCGAGCTGGGTCTTTGTCTCCCTGCGGTCTCGCCGCAACTCGGTCGTCGAACGCTATTCGTCCTTCGTCAACGACCGAAGAAGATCGACCGCTTCGGATTGCCGAAAGGGAATGTGGTCGCTCGTAAGTTCGATGAGCTCCTCGTTGCGGTCGAGGACGCGCGCAAAGAAGCCCGACTGACCTTCGCCCGCGCTTTCGACAGAACGAAGCGGAAGAGCGAGCTCTTGGCGCAGTTCTGGACCGGTCACCGCGATCGTGCTGACGCCGACCTCGATGCGGTGTGCCTTGGTGGCTCGAAGGCGGAGCATGTAGACGAAGGTTCCGGCCCCCATGAGCGCCATAAATCCCAAGAGTCCCAAAGCGAAGGAGGAGTCGAGGGCGAACGTGCCGATGGCGATTGGGAATCCCGTGGCGAACAGCGCCAACGCCACATCCACGCCGGAAGGCGTCAGATCGAGATGGGTGATGTTCGACGCTCGATAGGGCATGGGAGCTCACAGTGTAGACCCGGCACTAGTTGCGGCACGTGAATATGCGCGTTGAAAGAATCGTGCTGGCTGCGCGACCGCTTGCGGTGCTTTTTTCGGAATACGGTCGCTTTCCGAGAACTTCCTTAGCCATCGTGGACGGCGGAACGCTGGTCGTCGCTTTTAGTGGACTTTTCATGCAGCTCGCTCGGACCTTCCTGCGCCTCCTTCGTCGCTTTTTGGCAGTTGCGGGAGCGCTCGTTGTCCCAGGCATCGTGGCCATCGTGCTCGCGTTTGGATTCGGGCGCCTGGCGTGGGGATCCTTTGCACTCATCGCCTTTTGGCTTGTCGTTCGTGCGCTCGGACCAAAGTCACTCGTCGGCCCGTGCGCCATCGTCACCTTGTTCGCGAGCCTATTGCTCACGTTCATCGCATCCATTGCGCTGCTCTTTGATCCGCCCGGCCCTGCATCGCCGGGTTCGCATCCAGCTGGAGCGCTGGGCCACGTATTGGTGATGGTGATGGCGCTTGTTGGCGTACTGGGTTGCGTGGTCGGCCTTGCCCTTTTGGCGGTTCGACGTCGGCTCGAACGCCGCGAAGCGGCGCGCTCGCCGGCGCCAACGACGTTCTGAGTTGTCGACGGGCGCTACGCCGAACGCAGACGCGCGCGAATCGCTTCGAGCTTCTCGTCGCGCAGGAGCTCGCCGTCGCGAAACACCGGTTCGAAGGCGCAGCCTTTGACGTCGTCCCAGCTCGCCCGATCCTTCAGGCGGTAGGTGCCGTCTTCCGCGTAGACCGCGACGAGGCCGCGGGCGGACTTCTTCGTGCCGTCGTCCGTGACGGGGTCTTTGAAGATTTCGCGCAGTTCACCGTTCACGACGCCGGCGGTGGCTTTCATGGCGAAGCCGAAGGTGTCGCGGGTGTTGTACTGGTAGGTGAAGGAGCCGACGCCGAAGACGTTGGTGGGCACGAAGCGCTTTTCCGCGAGGCCGCGGCAGATGGCTTCGCAGCGCTCTAGGGTGATCGAATCGCCGTAGATGAGGTTGATGTGCGGATCGAGCACGCGAAAGCCCTGGGCGTTGGTCGTGCCCCCGAAGGCTTCCCAAGCGAGTTCGTAGGAGCCGCGGTGCGCGGGGCTTCCGGCTTCGGCATCCGGGTCGCCGACGAGAATCTTCACCGGGTCGCCGCTGTCCGGGCGAATCGTGACGGTGCCTTCGCGCTGCAGGATTTCGTCGCGCAGCTGGGGCAGGTAGTCGGTCCAGACCTTCCAGTAGTCCCAGGTGTCGGACACGATCGATACGATGCCGGTCGGATAGAGCTCGGTGATCAAGCGGCGAAAGGTCTCGAGCTCGTCCGCCTGCGTGCCCATGCTCATCACCGAATGCTCGGTGGCGGGCACGGAGCCGCCCACGATCGCATCGTCCGAGTTCGCGCCGTAGTAGGTTTCGACGAAGTCGATCGCTGGCACCGTGTCCGTTCCCGTGAAGCTGAGGAGGTGGCCGGCGCCGGAGAGCATCGCGCTTTCCGTGCCGTACATGCCGCGGTAGCTGAAGTCGTGGGCCTGCCAGTCGATGAAGGCCGGATCGCCGCCGGTGCGTTCGGCCGAGGCCTCGAGAATTTTCCGGTACTGGTACGCGAGCGTCGCGGAGGTGCAGGGGCCCCAGACGACGGACGAGACGGACGTTTCCAAGTAGTTCGTCAGCCAGAAGAACTCCGGCGTCGTGTTCCACAGCACGAACATGGGCACGCCGATGGGCACGCGCGCACCTTCGGGAAGGGCGCGAATCTCCACGGGTAGCTTGCCGTGGTCGTGCAGCGCGGCGACGTGATCGACCTCGATCTGAATGCCGGCGTTCTTCATGCGGCGGGCGTAGCGCTCGACGACGGCATCCTTCGGCTCGTCGAAGAAGCCGCGCTGCCAGTGGCCGAGGAGGTACTCCTTTACGAAGTACTGGAGGCCGAAGAAGACGACCTCATCGATGCCCTTGATGCGCGACTTTCGCGGCGTCCAGTTCGAGAAGACGACTTCCGTTCCCTTGGGATATTGGGAGCGGTGGTCGGCTTTGTAGAAGTCGATCAGGGAAAGGGGTCGAATCATAGCCACTGTCCTTTCGCGTAGAGCGTTTCGAAGGGAATCGACGTGACCCCTTCGGCCGGGCGTTCGCCCGCGAAATGAAAGGTGAAGATCTGGTCGAAGCGCTGACGCAAGCGGTCCACGCCCCGGGTAAAGAGACCGTGGGTGATCGCGAGGGACAGTGAGCCGGCGCCCTTTTCGACAAGCTCGTCCGCCAGGCCGAGGAACGTGCCGCCGCCGTCGCAGATGTCGTCCACCATCACGCACGGCCGCTCTTGAAGGTCCGTGGACAGCAGCCGAAAGCCCGACAGCGCACCCGTCATGGGATCGCGCTTCTTCATCGCCTGAATGGCGATTTCCTTGGGGCCTTTCCAGCTCATCGCCTTCTTCGCCGCGCCGACGTCGGGCACGATGATCCAGGGGTCGCCTTCGAAGAGGCCCGCATCGCGAAAACACGCCACGGCGGCACTCTGCGGGATGTGGCAGAGCTGACCGGCGACGTCGCTATGTGGGTCGGCGATCACCACGTCGAGCTCGCGTACGATCTCGAGGGCCAGCTCGAGTTCGAAGCCGTCGAACGCATCGTTGCGTCGGTCGTGCCGAGCAAAGGGAAAGTAGGGAAGGAACCAGCGCACCTCTTCGCGACGCCGCCGTAAAATTCGATTCGCCGTCACCACCTGCATCAAGCCCTCGAAACCGGTGGTCTTCGCTTCGATCACCGTGCCGTCCTCGAGCCGCGGAAGATCACGGCGCCGAATGTGGCTTTCACCGGCTGGGTATCGGTACCCCTCGAAGAGCGCGTCAAAGGCGACGTAGGTGCGGTTCGTCATATATTGTAAATCTGACATTATATTGGTTTCGCGATGTGTCAAGGGAGGGCGTCCGGCGCTCGGCCATTGGCAAGGCCCGCGAATGCCGCCAGGGTGCACGTCATGGTCTCACGAGGGCAGTCTTTTCCACCGTTTGCGGTGACCGTCGACCTCGTGGTGCTCACGATTCGGGAGGGTGCGCTACGGGCACTGCTCGTTCGCCGTGGCGAGGAACCCTTTGAAAAGCGCTGGAGCCTGCCCGGCGGCTTTGTCGCGCCGAGTGAAGACCTGCCGGCGGCGGCCCAACGGGTGCTGCAGGCGAAAACGGCGCTGGACCTGCAAACGGTGCACCTGGAGCAGATCGCGACCTACGGAGCGCCCAAGCGCGACCCACGCATGCGCACCGTGAGCGTGGCGTATCTGGCATTTCTTCACGACCTGGACGATCCCTCGCCCGGTCCGCGCGAGCTGGATGCCGCATGGGTACCGATCGGTGCCGCCGAGCGCCGTCGCCTCGCCTTCGATCACCGCGCCATCCTGCGCGATGGGCTGACCCGCGCCCGCGCTAAGATCGAATACACCACCTTGGCCACGCGCTTCTGTCCACCGGCCTTCACGCTCCGGCAGCTGCGCGCCGTGTACGAAGCCGTGTGGGATCGGGAGCTCGACGCCGGCAACTTTGCGCGAAAGGTGCTCGCCATTCCCGGCTTCGTGGAAGAGACGGGCGAATCGGTGGCGTCACCGCGCGGCCGGCCGGCAAAGACGTACCACGCCGGCGACGCGTGGCACGTGCATCCGCCGCTCCGTGCCGTCGCGTGAGCGGGCGTCGCTCCGCATGCGGCATGGTGCTCATCGCCAGCCCATCGAAGAACCGGCCGTCGTCGAGGCCCTCGGCAACCTCGGTTCGCTGCGCGTCTATGAAGTCGAAACGACGAGCATTCCCGTGGGGAGCCGCTTTCTCGTGGTCGCCTTTCCTGTGGACGGAGGCTTTCGCTTCGCAGCCTTCGACCTCGGCCTGCAGGACGACAGCGGCGGCACGCGCGTCGAAGGGTTTCAAGCCAACGGCGGTGGCCATGGCCTCCTGCGGGCGAACGTCGCGGTGCGCTGGGAGTGGGCCCACATGGACAGCGTGCCCACCGAAGGCGACGACGAGTGTTACTTGAGCGTTTCGGATGCGGTCACGCGGAGCCGGTACGCGCTACTCTGCGACGCCGCGGCGTTTGAATGCAGCACGGTTCTCGTGGCCGAAGAGACCCTCGCTCCGGCGAGCGTGTCGCTGGACGGCCAGTGCGACGGCGTCGACGAAGACGCGGCACCCGAGCCGCGCGAAGCATTTGTGTATTCGCTGAACGTTCTGGACAGGAACCAGGTCGAACTGCGCAAGCCGGACGGGACCGCGGCCGCACCAACGATTCGCTGGCGCGAAACGAGCGCCCTCGATCCCGTGCTTCCCTAGCTTCGAAAACGCAACCGGGGACCAAGTGGCATTGGGGACTTACTGGGGACCAAGTGGCATGGGGACGGAGGTATGCCATGACTTGCTGAAGTCAGTCCGCATGGAGACGTCATGGCATAGCTCCGTCCCTATGCCTGATGCAGGCGACGGTCCCTATGCTTAATGCCGGCGCCTATGCTTAGTGCCGGCGGCGGCCGCCCGCGGCGCGTCTTGGGCCGATGCGCTCAAAGCTCGATTCGCCCGTCGATGGCGATGCGTTCGAGAAAGCGGGCGTCGTGACTGACGATCAAGAGCCCGCCCCGCCAGGCGCGCAGCACGGTCGTGATTTCGCGAATGCCGTGCAGGTCGAGGCTTGCCGTGGGTTCGTCGAGGCAAAGCACGTCGGGCGGACGCGC
>JBCCRV010000545.1:0-5437 GCA_039201085.1 Myxococcota bacterium
ATTTCATCGAGCAAGAACACGGGGTTTGAAGACCCCGCGCGCTTGAGCGATTGAATTATCTTGCCTGGCAACGCGCCGATATACGTACGTCGGTGCCCGCGGATTTCAGCCTCGTCGCGAACGCCACCCAGTGACAAACGAACGAATTCACGGCCAGTAGAGCGAGCGATGCTGCGCCCAAGAGACGTTTTACCCACACCCGGAGGGCCCACCAGGCAGAGAATCGGCCCCTTCATCTTCTCGACCAGCTTGTGGACCGCGAGATACTCGAGGATCCGTTCTTTTGGTTTCTTTAGGCCGTAGTGGTCTTCGTCGAGAATCTTCTCGGCTTCGACGATGTCGAGCTTTTCTTCGGTGTAGTCGAGCCACGGGAGCGAAAGGCACCAATCGATGTAGTTGCGCACGACGGTCGCTTCGGCGCTCATCGGCTGCATCATCTTGAGCTTCTTTAGCTCCTTCGTGACCTTGGTGAGCGCTTCTTTCGTGAGCTTCTTCGTCTTGAGCTTCTCTTCGATCTCCTGAATCTCAGACTTGAACTCGTCGCGTTCGCCGAGTTCCTTCTGAATGGCCTGCATTTGCTCATTCAGGTAGTACTCCTTTTGCGACTTCTCCATTTGCTTCTTCACGCGCGAGCGGATCTTCTTCTCCACCTGGAGGATCTCGATCTCCGCGTTCATGAGCTCGTAGAGGCGTTCGAGGCGGGCACCGGGATCGGTCGTCTCAAGAATGTCCTGACGGTCCGCCAGCTTGATGCTCGTTAGATGCACCACGATCGTGTCAGCGAGCCGTGACGGGTCGTCGATCGTCTGAACGGTCATCAGCATCTCGGGCGGGATGCGCTTGTTGAGCTTTACGTAGGCCTCGAAGGTGTTCTGCACGCTCCGCATGAGCGCTTCGATCTCCTGCGAGGCCGTCGGCGAGTCTTCGATCGTTTCGACGTCGCAGAGGAAGAACTCCTCATTGGGAATGAAGCGCTTGATGCGGCAGCGCCGCTTGCCCTCAACGAGCACCTTCACGGTTCCGTCGGGCAGGCGGAGCAGCTGAATGATCGTGCCGACGGTGCCGACGGCGAAGATGTCTTCGGCCCTCGGGTCGTTGGTCTTCGCCTTCTTCTGAGCTGCGAGGAGGATTTCCTTGTCGTGACTCATCGCCTCTTCGAGGGCGTTGATCGACTTCTCGCGTCCGACGAAGAGCGGCACAACCATGTGCGGGAAGACGATGATGTCTCGGAGTGGAAGCAAGGGCACCACTTTGCCTCGGCTATCCTTGCCCTTGCGCGAATCGTCGTTGTCGTTTTTGTGGAAGAACATTGAGGTTCCTTCTTAGGGACGGTTGGTCGACCTGTCGCCCTTAGGGGCGAGGGTGGGGATTTTCGGAGGGCTTGGGGGCGAGTGCAAATACGCCCCGGCATGCCAGATCTTTAGGAGGCGGCGCGGCGTCGCTGGACTGCCAAGCATACGTAAGGTCCGAGCCCTGCGACAGTGTTGCGGCGCCCGGATCGAGTGAGGAAGCGCACGGGAGTGCGCACATGCGGGCTGTTTGGCGCCGATCCGACGGAACGAGAGCGCCGCAGCGCTCATCGAGCGATGCGGCGACAGGCCCGATCGGGCGAAGGGCGCGCGTGGTCGAGCTCAGGCGGGCTCTTTCTGCTTCTTCTTTTCCTCGTACACGACAAGGGGCTTTTCGCCGCTTACGATGACTTCCTCGTTCACGACGACCTCTTCGATGCCCTCCTGGCTCGGGATGTCGTACATGATGTCGAGCATCGAGTGCTCCATGATGGCGCGAAGGCCACGGGCGCCGGCGTTCCGCTTGAGCGACTCGCGAGCCACGGCCTGAAGGGCGGCCTTCACGAACTTGAGCTTCACGCCGTCGAGCTCGAAAAGCTTCTGGTACTGCTTGACCAGGGCGTTCTTGGGCTGCGTGAGAATGTCGACGAGCGCATCCTCGTTCAGCTCGTGGAGCGTCGCGATGACGGGCAGGCGACCGATGAACTCGGGAATCAGGCCGGCGCGAAGCAGATCTTCTGGCTGCACCTGCTCGAGAAGCTCGCCGATGCGCTTGTCCTTCTTCGAGGGGATTTCCGCGCCGAAGCCCAAGGTCTTTTCGCCGATGCGGCGCTCGATGACCTGGTCCAGGCCGACGAAGGCGCCGCCGCAGATGAAGAGAATGTTCGACGTATCGATCTGCAGGAAGTCCTGCTGCGGATGCTTTCGGCCACCCTTCGGCGGCACGTTCGCCACGGTGCCCTCGATGATCTTGAGAAGGGCCTGCTGCACGCCCTCGCCGCTGACGTCGCGGGTGATGGACGGGTTGTCGCCCTTTCGCGCAACCTTGTCGATCTCGTCGATGTAGACGATGCCGCGCTGGGCGCGTTCCACGTCGTGGTCGGCGTTTTGCAGAAGCTGAACGATGATGTTCTCGACGTCTTCGCCGACGTAGCCCGCTTCCGTGAGCGTGGTTGCGTCGGCGATGGCGAAGGGCACGTTCAAGATGCGCGCGAGCGTCTGGGCGAGCAGGGTCTTGCCCGAGCCCGTAGGGCCAAGCAGGAGAATGTTCGACTTCTGAAGCTCGACGCCCTCGTTGCCGAGCTTGCTGTCGATGCGCTTGTAGTGGTTGTGAACGGCGACCGAGAGGACCTTCTTCGCGCGGTCCTGGCCAATGACGTATTCGTCGAGAATGGCCTTGATCTCCGCCGGTTTCGGCAGCGGCGCCCCCGTCTGCATCGAATCGTCGCGATCGATCTCCTCTGCGATGATGTCATTGCAGAGCTCGATGCACTCATCGCAGATATAGACGGTTGGTCCTGCGATGAGCTTCTTCACTTCCTTCTGCGATTTCCCGCAGAAAGAGCAGCTCAGATTCCCGTGTCCCTCGTCTCGCCTTCGATCCACGCGTCGCCCTTATCCTTGTCGTGTCTTCTTTAGTGTCGGCGGGCCTCGCCTACGCATCAACATACGGCAGGCCATCCGGTTTTGAGAGGTTCTCGGCAAGAGTAGCGCCCACAATTTTGCCGAGCAACCTCTGGTCAGCCGTAAATTACTCGGCTTTCACGCCCTTCCGAGGTTGAACGACCTCGTCGATGATTCCGTACTCGAGGGCCTCCTCGGCCGAGAGGTAGCGGTCGCGCTCCGTGTCTTCCTTGATCTTCTCGGGCGACTGGCCCGTGTGGTGGGCCATGATCTCGTTCATGCGGGTGCGCATCTGAATGATCTCGCGCGCGTGAATCTCGATGTCCGTTGCCTGGCCGCGAAAACCGCCGAGGGGCTGGTGAATCATTACGCGGCTGTTCGGAAGGCAGCGGCGCATGCCCTTATTGCCGGCCGCTAGCAGCCAAGCGCCCATCGAGGCGGCTTGGCCGAGGCAAACGGTCGCGACGGGGCAGCGCACGTACTGCATGGTGTCGTAGATCGCCATGCCGGCGGTGATCACACCGCCCGGGCTGTTGATGTAAAGGGTGATCTCCTTGTCGGGATCTTCGCTCTCTAGAAAGAGGATCTGGGCGATGATGGTGTTCGCCACCGCGTCGTTGACCTCGGTTCCCAGGAACACGATGCGGTCTTTGAGAAGACGGCTGTAGATGTCCCACGCCCGCTCCCCGCGGTGCGTGCTCTCGACCACGACGGGTACGTAGGCCCGCTCGGGCGTCTTCTTGGATTCGCTCATTCGGATTCGTCCTTCGCTGCCCCGTCGTCGTTCGATTCTTCCTCCGGGGTTTCGTCAATCGTGGCTCTCGACTTGAGGAAGGCAACGATCTTTTCTTCGAGGAGCTGATTTTCCAGCTGCTGAAGCCGTTCTCCAGCGTATTCGACCCGCACCTTGGCGATGTGCTTGCCCGTTTCTTCGGCGATCGACGCGAGCTTCTTCTCCACCGCGTCCGCTTCGAGCTCGATCTTCTCGATGCGGGCGAGGGCACCCAGCACGATACCGGCCTTCACCCGTCGCTCGGCGCGGCCCTCTAGGCCCTCAAGCATGCCGGGCTGAAGCTGCTGCCCCATCATCTGGGCGAACTGGTAGAGCTCGTAGAGCATCTGCTGGCTCTGCTCCTTCACCATGCTGGGGGGCACGGGAATGTCGTTGATGGCGACGAGGCCGTCGATGAGCTTCTCGCGGAGCTTGCTCTCGTCACGGGTGGCGACTTCCTTTTCGAGCCGCTCGCGAATGTCGGCCTTGAGCTCATCAAGCGTTTCAAACTCGCCGACGTCCGCGGCGAAGTCGTCGTCCAGGTCCGGCAGGAGGCGCTCCTTAAGCTCCTTGAGCTCCACCTCAAAAACGGCGGGCTTGCCCGCGACGTCCTCGCGGCCGTCGTCCGGGAAGGTCACCTCGATGGCCTTTGAATCGCCCGGCTTCATGCCGATTAGCCCGGTCTTGAAGGCTTCGAGCAGCCCGTCGTCGCCCAGGTCCACCTCGCGGCCTTCGGCGCCCAGCTCGGCGTTGAGCTCGCCGTCCACGCGCACGGCGTAATCGATGATGGCGAGGTCGCGATCTTCGGCGCCGCGCATGGGCTCCGGTTCGCGAAGGTCTGAGTGCTGAAAGCGCAGGCGTTCGAGCGAATCCTGAATGCGGCCTTCTTCGATCGTCTCGGCGACGTGCTTCACCGTGAGGCCTTCGGTGGTTACGGACTCGAGCTTCGGCTGCACTTCGATCTTGGCAACGAACTCGAAGTCCTTGCCCTTCACAAGGTCCTTTTCGTCCACGTTCGGCTGGGAAACGATGGCGATTTCATGCGTGCTCACAGCTTCGATGAGGCCGCGCTCGATGAGCCTTCCGGTGACGTCGGCCTTGACCTGGGGGCCGTATACGCGGCGCACAACGTTGACGGGCACCTTGCCGGGGCGAAAACCCTTCACGCGCGCGGTTTTCGCGAGTTCGCGAAAGCTTTGGTCGAGTTGCTTGGACACCACGTCCCACGGGATGGCCACGCTCACCTCGACCTCGACGGGCGTCAGCTCCCGGAGCTCGGTGCGAAAGGCCGAAGCCTCCGTCTTCTCTTCTGTCATCGTTGTTTCCCTCAAAGCGGCGCGGCCCCGCCGCGCGTCGAAGGAGCTACCTAATCCCGCCTCCTAGGGGGGTCAACGAGCGACCTCACTTTTGGGCGAAATCGCGGTCCGGGAGCGCTTTATGCATGGGTTTTGCGGGTCCGGCCTCAGCTTGGCTCGTAGCCGCGGAGCACGCCTCGGTAGCTGCAGCTGTCGTCGCCGAAGTGCTCCACGTCGAGGCCAAAGGCCTGCAGCAAGGACGTGTAAAGATTATGGGTGGACGCGTTCGATATCTCGTCACCGCCCTCGGGCTCATAGGCGAGCGACTGACCGGTGGGCAACGTGCCCCCAGCGGAGCCCGCCGTGAGGATCGGGAGGTCGACGACCGAATGGGCGGCGGCGTTGCTGAACTCGCTGGAATAGACGGCGAGGCTGGAGTCAAGCAGCGTGCCGTCGCC
>JBCCRV010000546.1:0-5427 GCA_039201085.1 Myxococcota bacterium
CTGCCATTCGAGGACGAGAGAGCGCAGAGGTCGTCGCAGGCCGGGCGGCTGAACAAGGTCAGCTAAACGTCCGCGCCGGTCTAGGGCGTATCTTCAAACTCGCGCGTGTGGATTCGTGGTCCGCTCGTCGGCGAGTTTGCGTCTGTGAGGCGAAGGAATCCCCGGCGGATTTCAAGCCGAAGAGATGGCGAAATCGACGATGAGCGGGGCGTAAAGGTGCATGCGCGAGTTTGAAGACACGCCCTAGCGAAGTACGGCGCGCTCCGTCAGCCACTCGCCGCCTTCGCGACGCAAGTGCAGATTGACGGAGCGGCGCTCATCGCCGGCAGCGAACCGAACGTGCACGCGTGCCTCGTCGCCCCGCAGGTCGATCTCTTCCTGCACGACGTTCCGTTCACCGGCGAGCGCGACGTGGGCCCGCAGGGCTTCGGCGAACGCGCCATCGTCGGCTTCGAGACGCTCGCTCGTGCGGCCGTCGCGCAGCTCGATGGGCACGCGGTCGGTGTCGACGAAGGTGAGCACATCGTCCATCGCCGCATGCGAGTCCTCGACGAGCGCATTCGCCAGCCCGGCGAGCGATTCTTCGTCGGTCACGACCAAGGCGTCCGCTGTGGCGGCCACGACCACCGCCACGGCGAAGAGGGCGACGGCAACGATGCGGGGAGAAAGACTCTGCATGGGCCGAGCTGATGCACAGCAAGTGCCAACGTTGATCCCTAGCGTTTTCCCAGCTTTTGCCGATCGCGCGCGCCGTCTCGCTGCCAATTTGTCAGCGATCCCCCACGGCGATCGGCGATCTGACGTCAGGGCGCAGCAAACGCGAGACCCTCCGCGCGCTCGTACGCTTGGCGCGCGTCGGGCACGCGGCCGAGTTCGCGAAGCATGGCACCGCGCGCGGCGTGAAATCCAGCCAGGGCATCGAGCATGTCCGCCGACCGATCGAGGGCGGCGAGGCCCGCCTCAGGTCCGCGCCCGCGCGAGTCGGCGACGATCCAGCCGAGCCGGGTCGCGGGGGAGCCATCGACAACGATAAGCCGTTCGTACAACGCGGCGATCGCAGACCAGTTGGTGCCTTCGTACGTCGACGCTCGCCCGTGCTCGGCCGCGAGCGCGGCTTTGATCGCGAAGTGATCATGGACCTCGACGCGGGCGAGACGCTCGAAGCCCTCGTCGAGGTCCGCGCGCTTCCACCGGCGTCGGTCCTGATGCTCCAGCGGAATCGGCTCATTGCGCCCGTCGAAGCGCGCCTCGACCCGGGCATGGGTGAGCAGGAGGAGAGCCAGGAGCGACTGGAGGCGCTCCGCCTTGGCGCCGTCGACGAGCCTGCGCGTTTGGTCGATGACAAGCCGTCCGAGGCGCGCGCGCTCGTGCGGGGGTCCGCGATCATGCGCCAGCGAAAAGGCGCCAAAGAGCGCATCCGCCGCCCCTTGGATGCGCGCCTGCGTAGGGCGCGTCCAGCACGACCTCCGGGCCCTGGAGGTCCAGCTGAGTGGCCGCAATGAAGCGCCCGCCGGCTTTCGTTTTTGCCTGAAAGGCGCGATGGGCATCGAGCTCAGACTCGGCACGTTCGCGGGTTTTCGTGGTGCTAGGCCGGTCGTGAATCAGCAGCGCAAAGATCATGGGGTCCTCGATTGGGGGTTCGGCATGGACGCTAGCGGGCGCCCACCGTACAACGAACGGCGCCACCGAAACCGGACACCTGGTCGCGCTTCCGATGTCGCCGCGGCGCCGCGCGTGTTATCGAGCGGCGTGCCCTGGATCGACGAGGCGCCCAAACATCGCCGCGGCTACTACCAGGTACGCCCCGGCGACATTCTCGGCCGGAGCGGTCTGCTGCTCCTCGACGTGCGCTATGCCGGCGATGACCTCGACGGCGAAATGGGCCACGTGCACGGTGTGAAGCACCTGCCCCTTCGCGAGCTCGACGCGTACGCCGAAGGGTTGGACCGTCCCGTTGTGGTGATTTGCGGCAACGGACGGGAAAGCGTACGGGCAGCGGAAGCGCTAGCGGCGCGGGGCTTCACTGAGGTCTACCACCTCGTGGGCGGCATGCTGCGCTGGGGGGCGGAAGAACGTCCCGTTGCCCGGGGCAGCTGGCAGCCGTACATGGCCACCGAATGACGCGCTTCGTCGTCGGGGTGGGCTCAAACCTCAGCGGGCCACGGACCCAAGTCCTCCGAGCCTATCAAGCACTCGAATCGGTGGGCCGGCTCGAAGCTTGTTCCGTCCTCTACGTAACACCCGCGCTGGTACCCGACGGAAAAACTCCGGGCCCAAGTTTTATCAACGGCGCGGTTCTGCTCGCGTATGAACGCGATCCGATCTCGCTGCTTGCCCACCTTCACGCCATCGAAGCGGCCTTCGGGCGCATTCGCACGGCGCGCTGGGAAGACCGCCCCCTCGATCTGGACATTCTCTGGTGCGAGCACCCGGTCCGTGGCCCGGAGCTGACCGTGCCCCACCCCGAGCTACTCCACCGAAACTTCGCACTTGCACCTTTGTTGGACGTGCTCCCGGCGCTCGAAGCCACGTACGGTGAGAGGCTCCGCGCGCTGGGACGTCCCCCAATTGCCGGCAAACGATGAGCATGCGCAAACCCCTCCGCTCCGCTGCTCGCACGTCTGCGAAGCTACCTCGGCGCCGTTCGCACGCGGAGCGCGCCGAGATGCTCAGAGGCTGGGCCGTCATGGTTCGCGATGCGGCAGCGCGGCGCGTAGCGGAGCCGGCGGACGCGGGCGAGGCTTGCGAGACGCTGCGAACTCGGCCGCTAGGGCGAGCACGGCGCGAAGGCGTCCGGCCGGGCCGTTCTGCGAACGCGTGAAATGCTACGGCGCGTCGTCCTCGGTGGACGCGCACCGTAGCAGAGTGCCCCGGCGCATTCACGGAGTCAGCCCGCACCCCGTACGTACCCCAGATGGCGAGGGGACCCATGCTAGAGAGAACTATGAAGCGAGTGTTTCCTTGCCTGCTTCTTTTCGCGGCGTGCGGAGACGACACCGGTTTCGCACGTGTTGAAACGCTGCCGTGCGGTGAGACGAACGTGGAACGCTGGTGCACGGGTGAGACCGAGTGCGAGCTTCGCGCAAATGCACAGGTCTTTCGCTGCGAGGGCGCGAACTGCGACCAGGCTCTCACGAGGGCTTGTAGCGGCAGCGTCGACGCCGCGATGGAGCGCGACTTGGCAAGCGACCTGCGAGCGGATGCCACCGTCGACGAGGGCGCGGACGAAGGTGTCGACGCCGTGGAACCGGACGCGGAAGTCGACGTGGGCCCGGGCTGCTTTACGGACGTGGCGTGTGAACCGGGGGTGCCATGCCCAGCTGGACCGGAGACGGTCTGCAACACCAATACCCTCCGCTGCCAGCTTGCGGGATGCGCCGCCGTCGACCAGCCGTGCTCGAACGCCATTCAATGCATGGATGGCCTGCGATGCGAAGGCGGCGCGTGCGTCGCATGTGTGCTCACGGCCGCCTGCGACGCGCCGGGCGCATGCGACGACGGCGGCATCTGCAACACAAATACGGGCCGCTGCCAGCGCGTAAGCTGCAGCGCCGAAGGCGCACCATGCAGCGTGCACGAACACTGCTCAAACCTCCTTGGGTGCATCGAAGGCGTGTGCGGCTCGCTCGAGTCGTCGCTCCGGAGCTGCACGATCGGGGACGTCCTTTGCTACGAAGGCGGAGGCGAGAGCTTTACGTCCGCGTGCCGCTTCACGATGTCCACCGTCGTCGAAGGTGGATGCCCCGCGGGCGCCGTGGGCTTCTGCGAGCAGCCTGTCGAACCCCCCGGGCTCGTTCGCGCCTACAACTACCGGGAAGCCGACTCCGCCGACGCAGAGGACGCCTGCGACCGTTCGGGCGGCATATGGACCGCGCTCTAAGGCGGCTTCATCCACGCGTAGCAGCGCGCGGGCTGACGGTCCCAAACGCCCCAAGCCCGGCGAGTGTCCCGGCAAAAGCGCAAAGCGCGTGTGACCGAAACGACGTTGCGGTAGACGCTTAGAACGGGTTGTCGGGGACGGTTTCGGGCGGAGGCGCCGCTTCCATCGTCGGAGCGGGCTCCGCGTCCATTGCATCGGGCTCGGGCTCCGGTTCGGGCTCCGGTTCGGGCTCGGGCTCAGGCTCGGGCTCGGACTCCATCGTTGGAGCCGGATCGGACGCGCTGGCTGGATCCGCCTCCATCGTCGGCGCGGCCTCCATCGTTGGACGACGCATGACCGTGGGAGCGCTCGTCTCGCGCTCCTCGAGGATAAGCGTCACCGTGGCCACCATGGCTTCGGCTTCGGCGGCGAAATCCGCCGCGCTGATCTCGCGGTTGGCCGTCAGGTGGCCGCGCCGGGTCGCGGCTAGAACGATCGGACCTTCGGGCTCGCTGTCGAAGGTGCGTTCACCACTGCGAACGTTCCGGCCGCCAATGCTGATGCGTGCGTCCTCGGGCTGGGTCGTGACGCGCACGATCCACGGCAGCGCCTCCAGCTCAAAGGAGACGGCCTCGACGACCGATGTGGCAAGCGTCGCGGGGGCGTAACCGCGGGCGCGGGCGGTCACCTCTGCACCGTCCTCGGGAACGTTAAGGGTGGTTTCGGCGCCGCTCGCCCCTTCACCGATCACCTCGTCGCCGAGCAGGTATTCGACGTTGACGTTCGCCGTCGCGCGAACCTCGACACCGCTTGGCTCGGGCTCGGGCTCGGGCTCGGGTTCGGGTTCCGGTTCCGCTTCGCGCGTCGTCTGCCCCGCCGGGGGATCGCCGGCGACGTCATCACCCTGGCTCGCGTAGAACGCATAAGCGCCGCCGGCAGCCAAGAGGAGCACAACGATGCCGATAACCATGCCGTTGCCACCGCCGCTGGGTGCGGGCGGCGGAACAGACGCAGGCAGCGACGGCGCCGCCGCTTGGGGCGCTCGGTTTGGCGTTGGAGCCGGCTCGGGCGCCGGCGCTTCCGGCCGCGCGTCCGCTTCTGGCTGTGCGGGCGCTTCCGGCTCCGCGGCCTCCGGTTCGCTCGGCGCGTCCGTCTCCTCCGCAATCGCGTCGGCGATCGCCGCGGAAGCCGCGTCCGTTTCGTCCGCCTCGTCCGCGACTTGCTCGGCCGCGGCCGCCGCTGCGGCGGCCTGCTCGGCCTCCCGCTCCTTGGCCGCTTCTTCGTCAGCGAGGCGGGCGCGCTCGGCGGCTTCGCGCTCGCGCTGAATCTCCTCGGTGCGCTTGCGCGCCGCTTCGGCGCTCTCCTTGGCTTCCTCCGCGGCCGAGTCCGTTTCGGAGAGCGCTTCGGCGAGAAACTCGCTGGCGTGCCGCACCTGCGTGCGGTCCTCCGGATTCACGGGTTTGGCCGGTGCGCCGGCGGGAAAGAAGCTGTCCTGCGCCGGCGCCACGCCCGCTTCGCCCGCGTCGAAGGTGCCCGGGGCGTTGTCGCGCTCCTCGACGATCTTCTGC